>DASQLE010000438.1:0-3038 GCA_035630175.1 Beijerinckiaceae bacterium | reverse complement strand
TCGAAGACGAGGGCGGGGCCGGTGTGCTGGAGCAGGCGCGGCTCCGCCGCCGGCGGCTTCATCACGCATCCGTGCGGGGCGATGTTGCCGGTGAGGATGGCGGTGCCGCCCGAGGCGGCGATCGGCTTGTCGAGCGGGCGGATGACGTCGTCGTCGTAGACGGTTGCGTCGCCGATGCCGTCGCCCAAGGTGCCCCCGGTGACCGTGCGCTCGCCGAGATGCAGGAGCGGCTTAAGGCGCGCCATCAGCGCCCGGATGCCGCCCGCGACATGGAAATCCTCCATCAGCCAGGCGCCGGAGGGCCGCAGATTGGCGATCACCGGCACCCTTTGGGCGAAATCGTCGAAATCCTGCAGCGAGACCTCGATCCCGGCGCGGCGGGCCATGGCGATCAGGTGGATCATGGCGTTGGTCGATCCGGCGAGGGCGTTGTGCACGATCAGCGCGTTCTCGAACGATTTCCGGGTGAGGATGTCCTGCGGCTTGAGATCCTCCCACACCATCTCGACGATGCGCCGCCCGCAGGCGGCGGCCATGCGCGGATGCGCCGCGTCGGCCGCCGGGATCGAGGCCGCGCCGGGAAGCGTGAGCCCGAGCGCCTCGGCGATGGACGTCATGGTCGAGGCCGTGCCCATGGTCATGCAGGTGCCGTGCGAGCGGGCGATGCCGGCTTCCATGTCGTTCCACTGCTGCGTGGTGATGGCGCCGGCCTCCTTCTCGGCCCAGTATTTCCAAACGTCCGAACCGGAGCCGAGGATCTTGCCGCCGAAATGGCCGCGCATCATCGGGCCGGCCGGCAGGTAGATGATCGGCAGGTTCATGCTGACGCCGCCCATGATGGTGGCGGGCGTGGTCTTGTCGCAGCCGCCCATCAGCACTGCCCCGTCGACCGGATGGCAGCGCAGTAACTCCTCGGTCTCCATGGCGAGGAAGTTGCGGTAGAGCATGGTCGTCGGCTTGACGAAATTCTCCGCGAGCGACATGGCCGGCAGTTCGAGCGGGAAGCCGCCGGCCTGCCAGACGCCGCGCTTCACGTCCTCGACGCGGGCGCGGAAATGGACGTGGCACGGATTGATGTCGCTCCACGTGTTGATGATGGCGATGACCGGCTTGCCCATGAAATCGGCCAGCTCGTAGCCCATCTGCAGGGTGCGCGAGCGGTGCCCGAACGAGCGCAGGTCCGACACGCCGAACCAGCGGTGGCTGCGCAGCTCCTCGGATGTTTTCCGTCTCGTCATCGCTCCTCTCGATCTCCGGCTCCCTCGAACATGCGCCGGCGGGCGTTCTCGATATGCGCTTCCATGGCGGCGCGAGCGCCGTCCGGGTTCCGGTCCTCGATCGCCTCCAGGATGGCGCGGTGCTCGTCCTGGACCGCGCGCAGCCGTTCCGCCGCGCGCAGCAGCGACAGGTTGCGCGTCAAGGTCATGCCGAAGGCGATATGCGGCTGCAGGGACGTTTGCACCAGGATCTGATACGGGTTGTGCGTGGCCTCGGCGACGGCCCGGTGGAAGCGCTCGTCGGCGTCGACGCCGAGCTGGCCCGCCTCGATGCAGGCTTCGAGCTCGCGAAATGCCGTCTTGATCTGTGCCAGGTCGTGCTCCTCCCGGCGCGCGGCGGCCAAGGCGGCGGCCGCCCCCTCGAGCCCCACCCTGAACTCGAAGCAACGCTGGATGTCGGCGATCGAGCCGACCGGCACGAATTGCAGCACCGCTTGGTCAGGGCGGCGCTTGACATAGCTGCCGGAGCCCTGGCGCGACACGATCAGCCCGTCGTCGCGAAGGCGCGCTAACGCCTCGCGCACAACCGGACGAGAGGCGCCGAAGCGGCGCGCCAGCTCCGTCTCGGAGGGCAGGCGCGCGTTCACCGGGAACTCGCCGCCGACGATGCGCTCGAAGAGCTGCTCGTAGATGCCGGCGCTGAGCTTCGCCTCGAGATCGGCGGCCGGCTCGCGCGTCGCCCGATCCAGGCGCATGGCCGCCTCCTTCAGCGCCGCTTGTCCTTGCGCCAGCGGGCGAACTCCTCCTTCGCCTCGGGGGAGGGCGGATAAAGTCCGAGGATGGTGCGCCCTTCTTCGACCTTCTCCTGCACGAAGTCCTCGAACACGGTCTGCTCGAAGGCCTCCTCGGCGACCTCGTCGGCGATGTCCTTGGGGATGACGACGACGCCTTCGCCGTCGCCGACGATGATGTCCCCCGGATAGACCGCCACGTCGCCGCAGCCGATCGGCACGTTGAGGTCGACGGCGTGGTGCCGGATGAGGTTGGTCGGTGCGGCCGGGGCCGCATGGTAGGCCGGAAACGGCATCTGCTCGAATTCGGGCGTGTCACGAAAGCCGCCGTCCGTGACGATCCCGGCGACGCCGCGCTTCCACAACCGCGTCGCCAGAATATTGCCCGCGGAGGCGGCCGCGGGATCGCGCCGGCTGTCGATGACGAAGACCGCCCCCGGCGGGCATTCTTCGACGCCCTTGCGCTGCGGGTGGCTGCGATCCTCGAAGACGCCGAGATGATCGAGGTCCTCGCGCGCCGGGATGTAGCGGAGCGTGTAGGCGGGGCCGACCATGGGCGGCGCATCCGGATTGATCAGGTAGATGCCCTGGATGAAGGTGTTGCGGAAGCCGCGCTTGAACAGGACCGTCGTCAGCGTCGCGGTCGAAATGGCGGCCAGCTTGTCGCGCGTGCTCTCTTGCATGGTCATCTCGCCCATTCCTGCCTTTTCAACGCAACGATTTGCCCGTTTCGGTCACATGTTGTCAAGACTTGTAAACGATTGGGGGATGGTTTATGCCGCTTCGGCTGACCGGCGCGCGCCCGCCCGGCGATCGCCATATGCCGAGGCTGGCCGTGACGCCGGCGCCGGTCGAGAGGAGAACGGACGTGCGCAGCACCCTCATCGCAGTCGCTGTTTCGACCTTTGCCTTTGCCGTCCCCGCGCACGCGCAAGAGAAATGGCCGCAGCGCCAGGTGACGGTCGTGGTGCCCTTCACCGCCGGCGGCACCACCGACATGTTCGGCCGCATCTTTGCGCAGAAGATGCAG
>DASQLE010000437.1:0-5255 GCA_035630175.1 Beijerinckiaceae bacterium | reverse complement strand
GAGGCCTTGTTCACGGCCTATTTCGAGCAGGCGATCGATATCGGCGACGAGGCGAGACTCGTCGAGATCGGCGCCAGGCTCGGGCTCGACGCGGCTGAGGTTCGGGCCGCTCTCCGCGACGGAGCTTTGCACGAAGGCGTCGCCGGCCATGAGCAGGATGCCGGCCGGCTCGGCATCGGCGGCGTGCCCTTCTTCTTCGTCGACGGCCGCTGGTCCGTGTCCGGAGCGCAGCCCGTCGAAGTCTGGCGTGAGGTGCTGCACAGGGCGCATGGCTCCCCTGCGGCAGTGCACGGCGGCTGAACGACTTTCGAATCGCGCGCTTCAACTGAACATAGATGTAACAGTCAAACGTAGGCCAAACTCTCGTATAGACTTGGCCCTGGCAGCCTATTAGTAACGACTTGCAGCAATAGATCGCCACATTCTCGTCACGTTGAGCTTTATTCAGGCGGCTCTCAACAACGAAACGGGAATGCACATTGCGGTATCATCTACTTAGTTTTTCCACCGCAGCCGCTATCTTGGCTGTCAATTGCTTAGGCGCCGCTGTTGCCAAAGCCGACGGAGCCGTCGATGGCGGCGAACGATTCCAGCGGGGGCATGCATCCTGGTATCAGCACGGCCGTCGCACGGCGAACGGCGAGGCGTTCAATCCGAACAGCATGACCGCCGCCCATCGCAGCCTTCCGTTCGGCGCCTTGGTGCGGGTGGTCAACGACAAGACCGGCCGCTCGGTCGTCGTGCGCATCAACGATCGCGGCCCGTTCATCGGCGGCCGCATTATCGATCTCGCCCGCGGGGCGGCCCGCCAGCTCGGCATGGACGGCGTCGCGACGGTGTCGCTCTACCGCGTGGGCTGAGGCGCGATGGAAACAGCGAGGCGGCCGCGCCGCCTCGCTCCGTCCGATCTACTGCACGACGAGATTCAGCTCCGCCACGAGCGGGCTCACGGCCTTCACCTGCTCCCGCACGACCTGCGCCAGCTCCTGCGGCGTCGAGCCGACCGCTTCGGCGCCGACCTCGGCCATGCGGCTTTGCACCTCCGGCTGCCTGGCGGCCTTGACGATCTCCCCGTTGAGCCGGGCGATGACCGCGTCGGGCGTCCGCGCTGGGGCGAAGAAGCCGTTCCAGCCGCGCATCTCCATGTTGGGCAAACCCATCTCGCGCACGGTCGGCACGTCCGGGAGGGCGGCGATGCGCGTCGCCGACAGCGTCGCCATGGGCTTCAGGGCGCCGGAGCGGACGTGGGGGAGAGCGGTCGACAGCTGATCGCCGCCGAACTGGATGCGGCCGGCGATCAATTCCTGCACCAGCGGCGCGGCGCCGCGGAAGGGCACGTGCTCCATGGCGATGCGCGCGTCGCGCTTCATCACCTCGCCGGCGAAATTCATGACGCTGCCCGGTCCGGTCGAGCCGTAGAACAGGGGCTGCTTGCCGTCCCGGGCGAGGGCGATGAACTCCTTCAAATCCTTGGCCGCGACTTGCGGGTTCGCCACGAGCAGCATCGGTACGTTGGCGGCGAGCGAGATCGGCGCGAAATCCTTCTCGATGTCGTGACGGGCGCGGCCGGCATGCTGCAGGGACGCCGAGGTCGTCGAGAAGGTCAGGTTGTGGAACAGGAGGGTGTGGCCGTCCGGCTCGGCCTTGGCGACGGCGTCAGCGCCGACCGAGCCGCCCGCCCCGCCCATGTTCTCGACGAGCACCGATTGTCCGAGGCCTTCGCTCATGCGCTGCGCGAAGAGCC
Source organism: Beijerinckiaceae bacterium (assembly GCA_035630175.1). Lineage (GTDB taxonomy): Bacteria > Pseudomonadota > Alphaproteobacteria > Rhizobiales > Beijerinckiaceae > JAJKJG01. The sequence continues at coordinate 3,511 of DASQLE010000437.1, read as the reverse complement.
GCGCCAGCATGTCGGTGGTGCCGCCGGCCGGAAACGGCACGATCACGCGGATCGTCCGGCTCGGGAACGTCCCCTGCGCCGACGCCGATGATCCGCCCGTCAGCGACAGCGCGGCGGCGATTGCAATCCCGGTCAGACACTCGCGACGCCTCATCATAAGCATGTCTCCTGTCTCTCGAACGCTGTCTTACCGTCCGCCGCTGATCGGGATGAGGGCGCCGGTCATGTAGGCGGCCTCGTTCGACATCAGCCAGACGATGGCTTCGGCGCATTCCTCGGCGGTGCCGATACGGCCCATCGGCACGCTCGGGGCGAGCGCCGCCAAGCGGTCGCCCACGCCGGCGGCCGCGTGGATCTCGGTCTCGATCAGCCCCGGCATGACGGCGTTGACGCGGATCCCTTCGCCGGCGAGTTCGCGGGCGAGCCCGATCGTCAGGGAATTGACGGCGCCTTTGGCCGCGGCATAGGGCGTCCAGCTTCCGGCCCCGCCGAGCACGGCTGCGACCGAGGAGAGATTGACGACCGTGCCGCCGCTGCCGCCGTTCTTGGTCGACATGCGTTTGGCGGCCTCGCGCGTGCACAGCATGGTGCCGACGACATTGACCTCGAGCACCCGCCGCATCTCGGCCGCGCCGTAGCCCTCGAGCCGGCTCGCCTTGCCGGTGATGCCCGCATTGTTGACGAGCGAGGTGATGCGGCCGAGCGTCCGGTCGATCTCCTCGAACATCGCCACGACGGCGCTCTCGTCGGCGGTATCCGCCCCGACGAGCATCGCCCGTCCGCCGCCGGCGCGGATCTCGTCCGCCACTGCGCGGGCGCGGTCTTCCTTGCCGAGATAGTTGATGCACACGGCATAGCCGCGCCGGGCCGCGAGCCTGGCGGTGGCGGCGCCGATGCCGCGACCCGACCCGGTGATCAAGGCGATGCCGGTCATGCTGAATCCAAGTGCAGATAGCGCCCGCCGTCATCCTCGACCGCCTGCGGCGCCAGCACAAGAGGCAGGCGGCTCAGCTGGGGCGGAGCTTTATGCTCGGCCCGGTCGACTTGTGGTCACGGCGAGGAGTTCGACGCGATCAGAGCGCGTCGTCGTCGCCGCGCGCCGGCGACGGCCAAGACGCGCTGCCGCGTCCCACATCCTCGTCGGCGAGCGAGAAGCGGCGGGTCTGCGGGCCAAGGGCGGCGAGCGGATGGTAGGCGTGGGCGTCACGATCCTCGACAAGCGAGAACCGGCGGTTGTCGAGGAGAAGCCAGCGCCCGTCAAGGCGCGCGGCGAGCACCGCGTGGTCCTGCCCGATCCGCGTGTCGCGGACCAGCACGAGACGAAGATCGCTGGCCGCGACGCCGGTCTCATGGAGCGCCATGTATTTGGCGATCGCGTAATCCTCGCAATCGCCCTCGCCGGCGGCCAGCGCGGCGACCGGCGTGGTCCACGCGTCGGCGGCGCCATGGCGAGCGGCGTCGCTCCTATAGCGGATCGCGAGGTTGACGGCGCGATTGACCTCGGCGAGCCGGGCGCGGCCTTCCCGCTCTTGCGCCGCCGCGATGATGGCGAGGGCCTCGAGGGCGCCCGCCGGGCAATGGTCCGGAGCGCGCCGGCAGCGGGCCAGCACCGCCCGGTCCTGCGCGATGCCGCGCGCGGCGCGGCGCCACTTCCCGTCCACGGCACCGGGGCGGCCGAGGCCGGGGAGATCGAAGGGCTCGTCGGTCCCGGCGAGCAGATCGAGGGTCGGGCGCAAGTCCGCCAGCGCCGCCGATTCCACCTCCGGCGGAGCCACGATGACGCCTGCCTCCGGCGATTGGCCGGCGGCGACCGCATAGGGCAGCCCCCCAGCGGCCAGGGCCGAGGCCAGCGACAGCGCTCGCGCGAGGCGGCGCGCATTCTTCCCGATCGACATTCCCGACGCCCATCCGAAGCGTCGGCCCCATCGGTCCCGCTCCGGCTTTTGTTTGAGCGTCCAGAAGAACCCGGGGAGGATGGAAGGAGGATTAAGGCCGGAACGCCGTTGCCCCGTCGAGCGGGAACGGAGTCAACGAGCGGCTAACGCCGAGGCTGGCGCCGTTGGCGCGCGCGTTGCCGGCTCCGATTTAATCGCTTGACAAGGTTTTTGCCGCAACTTGCGCCCATTGCCGATTGTTGCCGCAGAGTTACCTGTGCCCAAAGACGCAAGAGACAAGCGCGTAGCCGCGCGGTACCCCGTGCTCGGCCATGCCCAGATCATCGGCCGGACCAAAGCGATCAATTGCGTCGTGCGCGACCTGTCCGACACCGGCGCGAAGCTGGGCGTCTCCAATTCGGTCAGGCTGCCGGCTGAGTTCGATCTCCGCTTCGTCCAGCGTCGCCTGACCCTACGGGTGCGGGTCAGATGGCGGGCCGGCGAATATGTCGGGGTCGCCTTCTGCGAGCCCGACGGGACGTTGAAGGCGTCTTGCCCGGCAGAGCAGCACATGCTCGATGTCTCGAACGCGATGCGTTTTGATTGAACTAATCAAAACGCATGAGCGGGATCGATTCCGAGAAGTTGAGCATGCTCCGTCTCGACCCGGTATGCTCGGAACGGCGGTGCGACCTAAGACGGTCGGTTCAGCGGCGGGCGCGCAGGCGATAAGCCGCGACCGCCTCGCCTGCCGCTCGCTGGCGGGCGATGCCGATGCAGCTCTCGACCGTGCACATCGCCGCCTCACCGCTCCTGATGGCGGCCGCGAGGCTGGCCCGCAGCGGCCGGTCGCACGAGGCCACGACCGCCGGCCCGACCCGCGTTTCCGGAGCTCTGGCGCGGGCCAGACGCGTCAGGACGCGCTCGACGCAACTCTCCATGGAGCCGCGTCCGCTTCCCGATCGGGCCAGCGCCGGAGAAGCAGCAAGCGCAGCCGTCACCAGCACGGCCATGACGCACAATCTCACGGGCATTCGCATCGTCCCTCGTTTCGGTCGTGGCAGGAAAGGGGCCGGTCGTCAGCGCGGCATCGCGCCAGGCCAGGCCGTTTGAGGGTGGTGCCGCAAGAGGGATTCGAACCCCCGACCCCCTCATTACGAATGAGGTGCTCTACCAGCTGAGCTATTGCGGCCAATGTGAGCAACTTGGGCGACGCAACCCTGCGCAGGCTCATTAGCGGCACCCTCCGTGATTAGCAAGGCGAGCCGCGCCCGCTCGCCCGACCGCCGCTCATCTCCTTGCAATCGATCACGTTCATGCGTTTGGATTGATCCAATCAAGACTCATCGTGACTTAGCCGAGCAGCCGGAAGCGCGAGCGCTTGCCCTCGGCGTCGTCCGGGCCGGGGTCGTCGGGCGGGTGCGGCACCGGAAACACCACCGGCGCCGGTTCCACGTGCGGCGTTCCGGAGCCGTTCGGCTTGGTCCCACGGTCCGGCACGGGTGCGGCCGCTCGTTCATGCGGCCTCTCGGGCTCGGTCGTCTCGACGGGCTCGGCGGCGGGGGCGGGCGAAGGCGTCTCCGCCGGAGGCGGCTCGCTCGCCGCCGCGACGGTCGGCTCGTCGACATCGGGCGCGG
>DASQLE010000436.1:0-4394 GCA_035630175.1 Beijerinckiaceae bacterium | reverse complement strand
CCTCGAGGGCCATCTCGCTTGCCTTGCGGGTCGCGACCGATGGCGGCTCGGCGAGGAGGCGTTCCTTCAGCCGGGTGACGGCGTCGGCGAGGGTCTCCGGCGGCGATGCGGTCAGGCGCCGCTCGAAATCCGCGCGCCGCTCCGCCGGCAGGCCGGCGAGCCGCTCCGCCCAGGCGCGCCGCTGGCGGCGGCCTTTGCGCCCCGCCTTGGCCCAGGCGGCCCGAATCGCGTCCGGCACTTCGAAGGCGCCGTGCCGCCAGCCGAGCGCGGCCTTGGCGCCCGCCAGCTCCTCGCCGCCGAGAGGTTCGCCGTGGGCTTTCGCGGTCCCCGCCTTCTTGGGGGCGCCGTAGCCGATGGTCGTCCGGCAGGCGATCAGGGTCGGCCGGTCGGATTTCCGCGCCCGCGTGACGGCGCGCGCGATGGCGGCCGGGTCGTGGCCGTCGACGCGCAGCGCGCGCCAGCCGGCGGCCTCGAAGCGCTTCACCTGATCGACCGAGTCGGACAGGGACAGGGGGCCGTCGATGGAGATGCCGTTGTCGTCGAACAGGACGATGAGGCGGCTCAGCCTGAGGTGCCCGGCGAGGGCGATCGCCTCCTGGCTGACGCCTTCCATGAGATCGCCGTCGGAGGCCAGCACGTAGGTGTGGTGGTCGACGAGATCGTCGCCGAACTCGGCGTTGAGCATGCGCTCGGCGAGGGCCATGCCGACGGCCGTGGCGAGCCCCTGGCCGAGCGGCCCGGTGGTGGTCTCGACGCCGGGCGTCATGAAGTTCTCCGGGTGCCCCGGCGTCTTCGAGTCGAGCTGGCGGAAGCGCTTCAGCTCGTCGAGGCTCATGCCGGCGACGCCCGTCAGATGCAGGAGCGCGTAGAGCAGCATGGAGCCGTGCCCGGCCGACAGCACGAAGCGGTCGCGGTCCGGCCAGCGCGGGTCGGCGGCATCGTATTTGAGGAACCGCGTGAACAGCACCGTGGCGATGTCGGCGGCGCCCATCGGCAGCCCGGGATGGCCGGATTTCGCCTGCTCGACGGCGTCCATGGCGAGGGCGCGTACGGCACTCGCCAGATCGGAATGAGCGACGCGATCGGGCGGGGCGGCTTCGAGCACGAGAACGATCCACAGGGAAAAGGCCGGCCGCGAAAGCGGGCTCGGGAGGTGCCGGCTTGTTAAGCCAGCGCCGAGTCGCGAGTCAAATGTGCGCCCGCACGGTCAGGTCTGCGTCGCGATTGCGCCTTTCTCTCGCCCCGCCTAGTGTTTAGGAGCATTCTTTTAGCCGGTTTCTCGCCGGGTTTCGGATCGACATGGCGGTTTCCCTCGACGATGGGGTGAGGCGGCTCGAGGCGGCGCTCGGGCTGCTCGAGGCAGCGGTGACGCGGCGGCTCGAGGCCGAGCGCCGGCGCGGCGATCTCGAGACCGAGCTGCAGATCATGCAGGACGACCGCGCCCGCCTCGCCGTCGAACTCGACGGCGCCATGGCGCGGCTCCACCGGGTCGAGGCGGCGACGAGCGACATCGGCCGGCGCGTCGAGCGCGCCGCCGGAGCGATCCGCGACGTGCTCGGCCGGGCAGGAGCGAATGGGGCCGCGTGAAGGGCCGGCCGGAGACACCCACATGCCGCAGGTGACGATGACGATCGCGGGGCGCAGCTACCGCATGGCTTGCGGCGACGGCGACGAGCCGCGCCTCGAGCGGCTCGCCGCCAGCTTCGACCGGCGCGTCGAGGAGATGCGCTCCGCCTTCGGCGAGATCGGCGATATGCGCCTGCACGTCATGGCCGCCCTGACCGTCGTCGACGAGCTCGACGAGACGCGGCAACGGCTTGAGGCTCTCGAAGGCGAGCTCGACCGCCTCAAGGGGCGTCTCGAAGCCGGCGACCAGCGCGTGCAAGCGAGCGAGATCTACGTCGCCGAGACCCTGACCCGCACCGCTGACCGCATCGAGCGCCTCGCCAAGAGCCTCAATGCCTCGACGCCGGCGCCGGCGGGGCCGGTCGGGTTCAATCCGTCCGCATGAGGCGCCGCGGCGCGTTCCGCCGGCCGAGGACGGCGCCGACGCAGCCGAGCCGGGCCGTTTGAAGCCCGAGCGGCTGACGGGCGGCCAAGCGCGCCGGATCGCCCTCGCGGCGCAGGGCTTTCGCCGAGACAGGCCGGGGCGGTCCGGCGCCCGGCACCTCGAGCGCATGTTCGAGCGCCTCGGCCTGGTGCAGATCGATTCCGTCAACGTCCTGGCGCGCGCCCATTACGTCCCGTTCTATTCCCGGTCCGGCGCCTACGACGCCGCCCTTCTCGACCGAGCCGCCTACGGGAAGCGGCGCGCCTTGTTCGAGTATTGGGGGCACGAGGCATCGCTCCTGCGGCTCGACCTTTACCCGTTGATGCGCTGGCGCATGGAGCGGGCGGCGCGCAGCGAGGGCATCTATGGCGGCCTCGCGCGCTTCGCGGTCGAGCGACGCCCCTTCATCGATGCCGTGCTGCGCGAGGTCGAGGTCCGCGGCGCGCTGACGGCTCGGGAACTCGCCGAGGGCGGGCGCGGGCGCGGCGCCTGGTGGGGCTGGAGCGACGGCAAGCGCGCGCTCGAATGGCTGTTCTGGAGCGGGCGCGTCACCACGGCGTCGCGCCGCGGCTTCGAGCGCGTCTACGATCTTACGGAGCGCGTCCTGCCCGACCGCGTCGTCTCGGCGCCCCCCGTCGCGGTCGCCGACGCGCAGCGCGCCCTGATCATGGTCGCGGCGCGCGCCCTCGGCGTCGCGACGGAGCGGGACCTGCGCGACTATTTCCGGCTCGCGCCCGCCGACGCGCGGCCACGCATCGCCGAGCTCGTCGATGCCGGCCAGCTGAGGCCGGTGGCGGTCGAGGGCTGGGACGGGCTGGCCTATCTCGACCCGGCGGCCCGCCTGCCGCGCAAAGTCGCGGCGCGCGCGCTCGTGTCGCCGTTCGATCCGCTGCTGTGGGAGCGCAGCCGCACCGAGCGCCTGTTCGGCGTGCGCTACCGCATCGAGATCTACACGCCCGTGCACAAGCGCGAGTTCGGCTACTATGTCCTGCCGTTCCTGCTCGGCGACCGTCTCGTCGCGCGGCTCGACCTCAAGGCCGACCGCGTCGCCCGACGCCTGCTCGTCCACGCCGTCCATCTCGAGCCGTGGAGCTCACCGGACGAAGCCATCCCCGCCCTCCGCGAGGAGCTGCGCTCGCTGGCCGACTGGCTCGGCCTCGGCGACGTCGTCGTGACGGGGTGCTCGGGCGCGGCGGCGCTCCTTGCCAAGTGACGACCCTCTTTCGCGGCAGGCAGATCGCCCCTATATTGATCAGGCGGGGCTGCGGGGCGCGTCAGGAGACACATATCCCCGGGGCCTTATCGATCTCCAAGGGAGCTGTCCCTGGCCCGGTCCGTGGACCGGGACAAACGGCGCCCACCTACGTTGTAGGTTCCCGGGATCGATTTTCCAACGGCTTTCGCGGCTCCGCGCTCTTCATGCACTCACCGAACCCCGCCGAGATCAAGGACCGGTTGCGCCGGGACGCCTTCGCGCGGCGCGACGCCCTCGACCGCGGCTGGCGCCGAGAGGCGGCGCGCGACATCGCCCGGCAGGTTCTCGGTCTCGCCGAGCTGCGGGACGTGCAGCCGATCGGCGGCTATTGGCCGATTCGCAGCGAGGTCGATCCCCGTCCCGTCATGCGCGCGCTCGTGCAGCGCGGCCAGACGGTCGCCCTGTCGCAGATCCTGCACCCCAAATTGAGCTGGCGCGAGTGGCGCCCCGGGGACGTGCTCGTCCTAGGCGGTTTCGGCGTGCGCGAGCCCGGCCCCGACGCGCCGGAATGCTTTCCGAAGGCGCTGCTCGTGCCGCTCGCCGCGTTCGACCGGGCCGGCCACCGCCTCGGCTATGGCAAGGGCCATTTCGACCGCACCATCGCCGCCCTCTCCGAGCTTCATCCGGTCGTCGCGGTCGGCCTTGCTTATGCCATGCAGGAGGTGCCAAGCGTGCCCGCCGAGCCGCACGACCGGCGGCTCGACCTCATCGTCACGGAAGCCGGCGTGATCGTTCCTCGAAGCATTTAGGCATGCGTCTCCTTTTTCTCGGCGACATCGTCGGACGGCCGGGCCGCAACGCGGTCGTCGAGCGCCTGCCTGCCTTGCGAGAGCGCTGGCGGCTCGATTGCGTCGTCGTCAACGGCGAGAACGCGGCCGGCGGCTTCGGGCTCACGGAGGCGATCTGCGACGAAGTGCTGCTCGCCGGCGCCGATGTCGTGACCCTCGGCAACCACGCCTTCGATCAGCGCGAGGCGCTCGTCTTCATCGAGCGCCAACCGCGGCTCGTGCGCCCGGCCAATTACCCGGCCGGCACGCCGGGCCGCGGCGCCGCCATGGTCGAGACGCGCGCCGGCGCCCGCGTCCTCGT
>DASQLE010000435.1:0-2893 GCA_035630175.1 Beijerinckiaceae bacterium | reverse complement strand
CGCCTCCAGCCATGGCGTCACCGTGCTCAATGCGCCCGGCACGATCGACGCCGACTACCGCGGCGAGGTGCAGGTGCTCCTGATCAATCTCGGGAGCGAGCCGTTCACGATCGCGCGAGGCATGCGCATTGCACAGCTCGTCATCGCGCCCGTCACCCGCGTCGCCCTCGTCGAGGGTTCGCTCGACGCGAGCGAGCGCGCCGACGGCGGCTTCGGCTCGACCGGACTGCTGACGAAGCCGAGAGCCTGAGCCATGTTCCTCCTGTCCCGCCGCAGCCTCTTGGCCATCGCCGCCGTCGTCGACATCGCGCTGCACGCGCGCCCGTCCCCGGTCGCCGCCAAGCACCTCGCGGCGCGGCACAACCTGCCGCCGCGCCATCTCGAGACCGTTCTGCAGGCGCTCGTGCGGCAGGGCATTTTGAAAGGGGTGCGCGGCCCGCGCGGCGGTTACGAGCTGGCGCGGGAACGGCGGCGCATCACCGCCGCCGACATCGTGCGCGCCGCCATGACGGCGACCGGCGAGGACAACCTGCCGCCGATGCCGGCGTCGCGCCTCGTCGACGGGGTCGTCGGTCCCGCCGTGAAGGCGGCGAGCGAAGCCTTTCTGGCCGAGCTCGAGGGCTACACCGTCGATATGCTGTGCCGGCAGGCCGAGGAGGGGGCCGTGTTCGGCGGCGTCCCGGCCTCGGTGGATTTCGCAATCTAGCATGTGAATTTGCGGAAAACTCGACATCTTGCGTGAATTTTGCTAGGAGCCGCGCCTGTTCATGGGAGCACGCACATGGCTGAAGCAGCCCGCAAGCTGACAAGCGCCGAGCCGGATCGGGTGCCCGGCCGCGGCCGGATCTACGATTCCATCACCGACACCATCGGCGACACCCCCATCGTGCGCCTCAACCGCGTCGGCCGCGAGCGCGGCGTGCAGGCGAACCTCCTGGCCAAGCTCGAGTTCTTCAACCCGATCGCCAGCGTCAAGGACCGCATCGGCGTCAGCATGGTCGACGCGCTCGAGGCGTCCGGCGCCCTCAAGGCCGGCGGCACCCTGATCGAGCCGACCTCGGGCAATACCGGCATCGCCCTCGCCTTCGTGGCCGCCGCGCGCGGCTACCGCCTGATCCTCGTCATGCCGGAAACCATGTCGATCGAGCGCCGCAAGATGCTGGCCCTTCTCGGCGCCGAGCTCGTCCTCACGCCCGGCCCGCAGGGCATGAAGGGCGCCATCGCCAAAGCCGAGGAGCTGAAGGCCGAGATCGCCGGCGCCATCATCCCGCAGCAATTCAAGAACCCGGCCAATCCCGAGATCCACCGCCGCACCACGGCCGAGGAGATCTGGAACGACACGCACGGCGAGATCGACTATTTCGTCGCCGGCGTCGGCACCGGCGGCACCATCACGGCGGTCGGCCAAGTGCTGAAGCCGCGCCGCCCGTCCCTGAAGATCGTCGCCGTCGAGCCCGAGGATTCGCCGGTCCTGTCGGGCGGTCAGCCCGGGCCGCATAAGATCCAGGGCATCGGCGCCGGATTCGTGCCCGAGATCCTCGACCGCTCCGTCATCGACGAGGTCGTCACCGTCGGCAACCAGACCGCGCTCGACACCGCGCGCCTCGTCGCCAAGCTCGAAGGCATTCCGGTCGGCATCTCGTCCGGCGCCGCGGTGGCGGCGGCGCTCGAGCTCGGCTCGCGCCCAGGCATGGCCGGCAAGAACATCGTCGTCGTCATCCCGTCCTTCGCCGAGCGCTACATCTCCAGCGCGCTGTTTGAAGGATTGTAGGCGCTAGGGGCGGCCTCGGGCCGCTCCTTTCTTGTGCTCGCTGCGCAACCTCCAGCGGCGAACCGGGTTCTTCTGACGATCAAGGAGACGCCGGATGGCAAACGACCGCGACCGTCCTTCGCTGCGCGACTTCAATCCGCATGCGGATGAGAACGGCCAGTTCATGGGCCAGGACAGCCCGCTCGACGTCGCGCATGCGGCCGAGCTCCAGAAGCAGCTCAACGATAATCCCGGCGGGGAGGCCGAGACGGCGCGCCTCGCCTCGAGCCTGCCGCGCCGCGACGCGCTCGAGGGCGGCAGCATCGCGACGAGCGAGGCGACCGCAGCCGAGACGCCTGCGGAGAACATCCGTCGGATCAGCGATCCCAGCCTGCCGAAAACCGAGAGCCCTGCCGACGACGCCATCGACCGGGCCACGTCCGGGCTGGGCCGCGAGCCATGACGGCGCCAAAGCCGCCCGGCGACAAGGGCTCCGACAAAGCCGCCCAGGACGCGATCGAGGGACGCACGCCCGACCAGAGCGGCAGCAAGACGAAACCGGCGCCCGAGCCGGCACCGGCGGCCGGCCCGCATGCCGACCCGAAGCTGACGAACGAGGACGCGACGCCGGGCAGCGGCTACCTGCCCTCCCCCCGCGAGAACGAAGACGCCGAATCCCCAGGCGGCTAGACCTCGTCCCTCCCCTTCACGGGAGGGCGGACTCGGATGCGGCAGCATCCGCGCCGGGCGGGGTCATGGCGCGGGGCGCCATACCCTGACAGGGCGCCGACCAACCCCGGTCGCTGCCGCGACGCGGCCCTCCCCTAACGGGGAGGGATCATTACGCCGCGTTCATGGCCTCGCGGGCGCGATCGGCGCGCTTGCGGTCGTTGGGATCGAGGATGGCCTTGCGCAGGCGGATCGATTTCGGCGTCACCTCGACGAGCTCGTCGTCCTGAATCCAGGCGAGGGAGCGTTCGAGCGTCATGCGGATCGGCGGCGTCAAGCGCACGGCCTCGTCCTTCGACGTGGTGCGGATGTTGGTCAGCTTCTTGCCCTTGAGCACGTTGACCTCGAGGTCGTTGTCGCGGTTGTGCTCGCCGACGATCATGCCCTGATAGACCTTCCAGCCCGGCTCGATCA
>DASQLE010000434.1:0-8699 GCA_035630175.1 Beijerinckiaceae bacterium | reverse complement strand
GTGTCCGCGCTTCTCAAGCCCGAGATGAAGGTCGAGATCGAAGTGACGGCGATGAAGCGGGAGGCTTGACCCCGCACTTTCAATCCGAAAAGACGAGCGCTTCATTCAGCTGTCCTGCCCGGCCGCGTGCCGGGCATCCTGATCGAGAAGGGCGCGCGGTTCCGATCGGGATGGCCGGGTCAATCCCGGCCATGACAAAGAAAAACAGGGCTGCCATGGCTACCCATAAGCTCCTCCTCCTGCCCGGCGACGGCATCGGACCGGAAGTGATCGGCGAGGTGCAGAAGCTCATCGCCTGGTTCCGCAAGAGCGGCATCGCCAGCTTCGAGACGGAGACCGACCTGGTCGGCGGGGCCGCGTATGACGCGCATGGCGTCGCCATAACCGACGCAGCCATGCAGCGCGCGCAAGCGGCGGACGCCGTCCTGTTCGGCGCCGTCGGCGGACCGAAATGGGACGCGGTGCCCTACGATAAGCGCCCCGAGGCCGGACTCCTGCGCCTGCGCAAGGATCTCGGCCTGTTCGCCAATCTCCGGCCGGCGATCTGCTACCCGGCCCTCGCCGACGCCTCTTCGCTCAAGCGCGAGGTCGTCGAGGGGCTCGACATCGTCATCGTGCGCGAGCTCACGGGCGGCGTCTATTTCGGCGAGCCGAAGGAGATCGTCACCCTCGAATCCGGCGAGAAGCGCGCCGTGGACACGCAGGTCTACACGACGCACGAGATCGAGCGCATTGCCCGCGTCGCCTTCGACCTCGCCGGCAAGCGGCGGCGCAAGGTGGCGTCCTCCGAGAAGCGCAACGTCATGAAATCGGGCGTCCTCTGGAACGAGGTCGTGACGCGGGTGCACCGCGAGGAGTTTTCGGACATCGCGCTCGAGCACGTCCTCGCCGACAATTGCGCCATGCAGCTCGTGCGCTGGCCGAAGCAGTTCGACGTGATCGTCACCGACAACCTGTTCGGCGACGTCCTGTCCGACATCGCCTCCATGCTGACCGGTTCCCTCGGCATGCTGCCTTCCGCCTCGCTCGGCGCCGAGGACGCCAAGACGGGCAAGCGCCCGGCGCTCTACGAGCCCGTGCACGGCTCGGCGCCGGACATCGCCGGCCGGGGCCTCGCCAATCCGATCGCCATGATCGGCTCCCTCGGCATGGCGCTGCGCTATTCCTTCGGGCTGACGGAGGCGGCGGATCTCGTCGAGCGCGCCATCGCCAACGTGCTCGCCGCGGGCCTGCGCACGAAGGACATCGCCGGTCCGGGCACCAACGCGGTCGGCACCGGCGAGATGGGCGAGGCGATCGTGAAAGAGCTGGAGGTCCTGTCGCGCTGACGACAGGTCATCTTCGGGCGCGCGTCAGCGACGATCCGAGGACCTCATGAAAGTCGAGCGACGTCAGGAGATGGTCGGGTCGAGCCCGACCATGACGTGCTGGCGTTCAGCGCAGCCAGTAGGGCGCGACGTAGTCGACCGGGCCGATCGGGTTGCGGGCGCCGACGAAGGGACCGTTGGTGATCGGGTCGGGCAGGCTGCCCTCGCCGAAGCGGTCCTTCATGTTCTGGTACGGCGGCAGGTTGAGATAGGACTGCATCTGGCCGTAGCTGCCCGCGGGAGAGTGCTGCGAGCCGACCGGGACGACGTTGCCGGCGTCGAGATAGCTGCGCGGCCGCACGTTGACGATGATCCGCTGCTCGCCGCGGCGGCGCAGGGTCTGGGCATCGGCCTCCGGCACGACCGTGAGGGCGCCCGTCACGAAGGCGCTGGCGGAAGCGGCGGCGATAAGGACGAGACGACGCATATCGGATCCTCGGGGTTGGGCGACAGTCAAGCTAGACCAACGCCGTTAAGGAATAAAGAAATCTAAAGGGTAGACGCGCTGGCTATGGTCAAGGTTCCGTGAACCCTATCGGTCAGGTCATGCGGTCTCCTCGGCTCAGCGTCGGCGCGTGTTGCGCGGCGGCGGCGACGGCTTTGCCGCGGCGGCGATTCGTGGCGGCGGAATGCACGAGCGGTCGCGCTGGCGCTCGGCCTTGGCGAACAGCGCGCTGAGCGCGGCGTTGTCGGCGGAGCGCAAAGTCAGGCCGTCGATGAAGCAGGTGAGCTGGCGCTGGCTCGGTGTCTCGGGACCGGCCCCGCACAGCCAACCCCCGACGCGCCACGCGGCCTCCGGGCGGGAGAACCGGAAGGCGAGGCATGGCCGCAGCACATCGCCCGACAAAGCCATTTCGGCCACCTCGGCCGTATCGAACTTCGTGCGCAGGCCGCCTTCCGGGGCGCTCCGGCTGACCGCGAGCCCGGCATCGGCGGCCCGCCGGGCGAGATCGACGAAGAACGGCGGCTGCAGAAGGTCGGCCGTCGCCTGATGGGCGGCGAGACGGAGATAGGGCGCCGCGTCGCCTTCGGCCGATCCGAGGGTGAGGATGTCCTCCCGGGCGCCGCTGCGGTCGCGGCGCGCCTCGTAGGTCAAGGGCAGATCCTGCAGGTCCGGGGCCGCGATCGCATAGAGCGCCGCCGGCCGCGCGATGGATTCCCAATCGGGCGGAGGAGCGCTGACCGGCGCCGGATCGACCGCTGCCCGCTCACGGCCCTCGCTCGGGCCCGGCTCGGACTGGCCGGCCGCGACGACAAGGGCGGTGGCGGCGGCGGAGCCGAGCCACAGGCGCAGCCACGGAAACCCGGTGCGCCGGCGCCGCGCGAGCTGCGCCGTCCGTCCGGCCTCGACCCGGCCGGCGAACGCGTCCTCGGAGGGGGATGGAGCGGCGACCAGCGTCATGCGATGCAAAGCTACCCTCGGCGTGGTGCATCCCTGTCATGACACGAATCCCGGCGCCGCAGCGGCGCGATTTACGGCCGAACGGCGGCTTTCGACGGGCAATCTGAATCGAGCGTTACACGCCGCGCCGGCGCGACAGGAAGCGTCAACTATGCCGGCACAAATCGATGATCGCGATCATGCGAGCACGATGTCGAAGGTTCCGGCGAGCGCGCCCGGCTCGATGCCGCCGGCCTCCTCGAGCCGCACGGTGACCGCTGCGCGCCCGCGCGCGTCACGGAGGCTGCGGTAGAGGCCGTCGCGCTCGTTGAGCGGCTCGCCTGCCACATACATCTGCGTGACGAGCTCGCGCCGATCGGGCGTCGTGACGGCGAAATGGATGTGCGGCGTGCGGCCCGGATAGGCGACCGGCCGGATCGTGCGGAAGCGGTAGCCGCCGTCCGCGCCCGCAGCGGCGCGCCCATAGCCTTGGAAGGCGCCGTCGCGCGGGGCAGAGCCCCGGTCGCCCGGGTGCAGGTAGCGCCCGCGCGCGTCGCATTGCCAGATCTCGACGGTCGCGCCCGGGATCGGCCGGCCGTCCCGGCCGAGCACCCGCCCCATCACGTGCGTGACGACGCCCTCGGCCTTCGCCTCGGCGCCGCGCAGCACGACGAGATCGTTGTCGGCGTCGCTCGGGAACGCGGTCGGATAAAAGGGTCCGGCGCTTTGCCGAGGGGTCGGGACGAGGTCCGCCGCCTCCACGGATGCGCCGCCCGGCAGGGTCAGCAGGCCCGCGGAGGCGACGCCTCCCAGGAGGAATCGGCGCCGGCCAAGCGGAGGGGTGGTCCTGCAGGTCATGAGCGGCCTCCTTTCCGGACGTCGGCCTCGACCTCCGTCTCCCGTGCCGTGAGGATGCCCGACGCGGCTCCGCAACTCCTTCACGTTGTCGCGACGGCCCGGACGCTTTATGTGAGGCTTCAGCGCGACGACGAAAGCATGCCCTCCGGCCGATCCGGGGCGGGCGGCATTCTTCGGACAATATTGTGCTCAACGATGGCGATGGATCGCGTCCTTGCGTTTCGATCGGGACGCATCGTGATGGGCGGAACAGGAGAACACCATGGGCTTCAAGGTCGCCGTCGTCGGAGCGACGGGCAATGTCGGGCGCGAGATGCTCGGCATCCTGGCCGAGCGCGCCTTTCCGGCCGACGAGGTGGTGGCGCTCGCCTCGCGCCGCAGCCAGGGCACCGAGGTCTCCTTCGGCGACAGGATCCTCAAGGTGAAGGCGCTCGACACGTTCGATTTCTCCGATGTCGACATCTGCCTGATGTCGGCCGGCGGCACGGTGTCGAAGGAATGGTCGCCGCGCATCGGCGCGCAAGGCGCCGTCGTCATCGATAATTCCTCCGCCTGGCGCTACGACGAGGACGTGCCGCTCGTGGTGCCGGAGGTGAACGCCGACGCCGTGCGCGGCTTCACCAAGAAGAACATCATCGCCAACCCGAACTGCTCGACGGCGCAGCTCGTGGTGGCGCTGAAGCCCCTGCACGAGCGCGCCACCATCAAGCGCGTCGTCGTCGCGACCTATCAATCCGTGTCCGGCGCCGGCAAGGACGCCATGGACGAGCTCTTCGACCAGACCCGCGCTGTGTTCACGGCCGGGCAGATGAAGATGGAAAAGTTTCCGAAGCGCATCGCCTTCAACGTCATCCCGCATATCGACGTGTTCATGGAGGACGGCTTCACGAAGGAAGAATGGAAGATGATGGCCGAGACCAAGAAGATCCTCGACCCCAAGATCAAGCTCACGGCGACCTGCGTGCGCGTGCCCGTCTTCGTCGGCCATTCGGAGGCGGTGAATGTGGAATTCGTCGAGCCGATCACGGCCGACGAGGCGCGCGAGGTGCTGCGGCAGGCGCCCGGCGTCGTCGTCGTCGACAAGCGCGAGCCCGGCGGCTACATGACGCCGCACGAGGCGGCCGGCGAGGATCCGACCTACGTCTCGCGCATCCGCGAGGACTACACGGTCGAGAACGGCCTCGCCTTCTGGTGCGTGGCCGACAACCTGCGCAAGGGCGCCGCCCTCAACGCCATCCAGATCGCCGAAGCGCTCGTCAACCGCGGGCTGCTGAAGGGCAAGAAGAAGGCGGCGTAAGGCCGCCGCCCGCTCGCTCGCTCGGTTGCACAGTCAGGCCGCAGCTTGGCCATGATTGCGCCGCGTCCGCCGGCGAAGCCTCGCCGCATCGTTGCAGGGCTTAGGCGAGAATCAGGTCGCGCGTAAGAAGCCGCGTCCAACCAGCGATCCCAACGGCCGCGCCCCACGACGGTCGACAGCGTTGGTATACTGAAAGCCCCGGTCTCGCGACCGGGGCCTTTTCGTTGCGGAGGCGTTTAGTAATTGTAGGCGCGCTCGCCGTGGTCGGCGAGGTCGAGGCCCTCGCGCTCCTCGTCGTGCGTCACCCGGAGGCCGACGATCAGGTCGACGATCTTGTAGAGGATCGCCGAGCCGATGCCGGACCAGGCGAGGGTCAGGAGCACGGCCTTGCCTTGCGCCCACATGACCGTCGCCATGTCGTAGGCGGCGATCGAGAGCTCGCCGGGCTTGGTGACGTAATCCGGGATGCCGGCGCCGCCGAGCGCCGGATTGACCAGGATGCCCGTGGCCAGGGCGCCGATGATGCCGCCGATGCAGTGGATGCCGAACACGTCGAGCGTGTCGTCGTAGCCGAGCGCCGACTTCACGTTCGCCACGAACAGGTAGCAGACGGCGCCGGCGATGAGGCCGAGGACGATCGAGCCCATCGGGCCGGCGAAGCCCGAGGCCGGCGTCACCGCAACGAGCCCGGCGATGGCGCCCGAAACCAGCCCGAGGAGGGACGGCTTGCCCTTGGCGCCCCATTCCACGAACAGCCAGGCGAGGGCCGCCGCCGCCGTCGCCACGAAGGTGTTCATCATGGCGAGGGCGGTGGTGCCGTTGGCCTCGAGGTTGGAGCCGGCGTTGAAGCCGAACCAGCCGACCCAAAGCAGCGAGGCGCCGATCATGGTCATGGTCAGGGAGTGGGGCGCGAGGAGGTCGCGCCCGTAGCCGATGCGCTTGCCGAGGATCAGGCAGCCGACCAGCCCGGCGATGCCGGCATTGATGTGCACGACGGTGCCGCCGGCGAAGTCGAGCCCGCCCCATTGGAAGATGAGGCCGGCATCCGCCGTGACCTCGTCGAGCCGGGTTTGCGCCGCGGCCTTGGCGGCGCCGTCGCCGGCCTCGGCGAGGCCGCGGGCCGCTTCGGCGACCACGTCCGGCCCGCCCCAGTACCAGACCATATGCGCCATCGGGAAGTAGATGAACGTGACCCACAGGACCATGAACAACACAAGGGCCGAGAACTTCATGCGCTCGGCGAAGGCGCCGACGATCAGGGCCGGCGTGATCATGGCGAAAGTCATCTGGAAGCAGACATAGACCAGTTCCGGAATGACGACGCCGTTCGAGAAGGTGGCGGCGGTGGTCGTCGCGTCGACGCCGGCCAGGAACGCCTTCGAGAAGCCGCCGACGAAATCGTTCAGCCCGCCGCCGTTGGTGAAGGTGAGGCTGTAGCCGTAGGTCACCCAGATCAGGCAGACGAGGCAGACGATGGCGAAGACCTGCGTCAGCACCGACAGCATGTTCTTGGTGCGCACGAGCCCGCCGTAGAAGAGGGCGAGGCCGGGAACCGACATCATCAGGACGAGGCAGGTGGCGACCAGCATCCAGGCGGTGTCGCCCTTGTCGGGGGTCGGCGCGGCGGGCGCCTGCGCCAGGGCCGGCCCGCACAGAAGGCCGGCCAGCGCGAGCCCTCCGAGCAGCGCCGGAGAAGTGAAGCGAGACATCATCGATCGAACTCCGATCTGTTTTTCACGGGAAGAGGAGGCTCAGAGAGCGTCGGCGTCGGTTTCGCCGGTGCGGATGCGGACGGCGCGCTCGAGCGGCATGATGAAGATCTTGCCGTCGCCGATCTGGCCGGTGCGCGCGGCGGCCGTGATGCCGTCGACCACGCTCGGCACGAGGTCGGTCGACACCGCCACCTCGATCTTGATCTTGGGCAGGAAGCTCACCGCGTATTCGGCGCCGCGGTAGATCTCCGTATGCCCCTTCTGGCGCCCGTATCCCTTGACCTCGGTCACGGTCAGCCCGTGCACGCCGATCGCGGTCAGCGCGTCGCGCACCTCTTCCAGCTTGAATGGCTTGATGATCGCCATCACGATTTTCATCAGGCTCGCCCCCGTTGGCGGCCGGCGGGAATGCCGGCGCGCGGTTGTCCGAACAGCGGCCCGAAGCCGCGTGCTGCGCTGGGAGCAATCAAGGCTCGTGCCAAAGAAGGCCGAGGCGGCAGCTTTTCTGCCCAGCCGCTGCTTTTCAGGGCAGGCCGCGTGCGCTGTCACGATCGGACAGCTTATTCTGCCCAATGCTTGGGCAGAAGCCTTCGGAATGGGCAGTTACCCGAGGTCCGCTCGCGGGCGGATCAGGCCTTCCTGCGCGACCGAGGCGACGAGCTTGCCGTCGCGCGAGAAGATCAGCCCGCGAGCGAAGCCGCGCGCGCCCGACGCGCTCGGGCTATCCTGCGCGTAGAGGAGCCACTCGTCGGCCCTGAAAGGGCGATGGATCCACAAGGCGTGGTCGAGGCTCGCCGCCTGGATGCCACGCTCGAACACCGTGCGGCCATGGGCGATGAGGGTCGAGTCGAGCAGCGTCATGTCGGACGCGTAGGCGAGCACGCATTGATGGATCGCCGGGTCGTCCGGCAGGCGCCCGGTCGCGCGGATCCAGACGTTGAATTTCGCTTCCTGCGGCTCCCGCGACAGGTAGCGGCTGAGTTCGACCGGCTTCAGCTCGATCGGCCGCTCGCGCTCGAAATAGGCGCGCACCGGATCGGGCATGATCGGCAGGACCTTGGACTTGATCTCATGGTCGCTCGGCAGCTCCTCGGGACCCGGCACCGCGGGCATGGTCGCGGCATGGTCGAAGCCGGGCTCCTCGGCGTGAAAGGAGGCCGACATGGAGAAGATCGCGGAGCCATGCTGGATGGCGACCACGCGGCGGGTCGCGAAGCTCCTGCCGTCGCGGATCCGGTCGACGTCGTAGATGATCGGCACCTTGGGGTCGCCGGCGAGCAGAAAGTAGGCGTGCAGGGAGTGGGGCGGGCGCGCCTTGGCGTCGACGGTGCGGCACGCCGCGACGAGCGCCTGGCCGATCACCTGCCCGCCGAACACCCGCTGCCAGCCGACCTGCGGAGAGCGGCCGCGGAACAGGTTGTGCTCGAGCTGCTCGAGATCGAGGATGGCGAGGAGGTCGTCGACGGCGCTCGACATGGGTTAGGATGTCCGGAGGGAGGCGCCGGATGACCGGCCGGGCGGGCTGCATCGCAGAGTTCCCCCCGCCGCTCAAGAGCGGGCGCCGACCGGACGAGCCGAGGACATCTCGGCAAGAGACACGGACGCGACACGGACGCGACAGGACATGGCTGAACGGAGACAAGGGCCCCATCCGCAAGCGACGCCGCGGCCCCGGCAGATCGTGATCGCCGGCGGCGGCATCGCCGGGCTGTCCCTGGCGCTGGCGCTGCGGCAGGCCCTCGGCGAGGTCCTGGAGGTCACGGTCTGCGACCCGGCCCTCGAGCGTGACCCCGCGGGCGACCGGCGCGCCTACGCCGTGGCCTTGGGGGCGCGACGCATGCTGGCGGCGCTCGGCCTGTGGTCGGAGATCGCCGAACGCGCGCAACCGATCCTCGACATGGTCATCACGGACAGCCGGCTCGGCGACCCGGTGCGTCCGGTCTTCCTCACCTTCGGGCGCGGCGAGGTCGAGCCCGGCGAGCCGTTCGCCCATATGGTCGAGAGCGGCGCCCTCGTGGCCGCCCTGACGGCCGCGAGCCGCGCGAGGGGCGTGCGCCTGCGGCCGATCGGCGTGCGCGGCTTCA
>DASQLE010000433.1:0-2311 GCA_035630175.1 Beijerinckiaceae bacterium | reverse complement strand
GCGCCGATCGCCTGGCACAGCCTCAGGGCGCGCATGGCCGAAACGGGCGCCTGGCTGGCGATCCTCATGGGCGCGCTCGCCAAGATGGCGACGGACGTGGCGCACCTTGCCTCGACGGAGGTCGGCGAGTTGGCCGAGCCGTTCGTGCCGGGCCGCGGCGGCTCATCGGCCATGCCGCACAAGCGCAACCCGGTCTCGGCCACCGTCATCCTCTCCGCTCACATGGCCGCCAAGGCCCACGTCGCCACCCTGCTCGACGCCATGGCGGCCGCGCATGAGCGTCCGGCCGGCGCCTGGCACGCCGAGTGGCACGCCTTGCCTTATCTTTTCGGCCTCGCCTCGGGCAGCCTGCAGGAGGCACGCGGCCTCAGCGACGGCCTCGTCGTCAAGGCGGAGCGCATGCGCCGCAACATCGACGCGACGGCCGGGCTGCTGTTCGCCGACGTCGTCGCGGCGCGTCTCGCCCCGAGTCTTGGCCGCGAGCGGGCCCATCGGCTCCTCGAGCAGGCGGCGGGACGGGTGCGCACGAGCGGCTTGTCCCTGCCGGAGGTGCTGCGCACCGACCCCGAGCTGTCGCGCGACGTCCCGGCGGAAATCCTGGCGTCGGCCTTCGATCCGACGCCGGCCGTGGATGCGGCGGCGCCCTGGGTCGACCGCGCTCTCGACGAGATCGCCCGCATCCGCGAGCGGCTGCGCGCCGTTCCTCAGCCTTAAGCGGAGACCCCCATGCCGACGATACGCGCCAACGACGTCGAGCTGTTCTACGACCTGAGCGGGCCGGAGGACGCGCCGGTCGTCGTTTTCTCCACATCGGTCGGGGCGACGCTGGAGATGTGGGACCCGCAGCTGCGCGCGCTCAGTGATCGCTTCCGGCTCCTGCGCTACGACACCCGCGGGCACGGGCGCTCGCAGGTGGTCGACCGCCCGACCAGCATCGAGGAGCTCGCCGATGACCTCGCCGGCCTGCTCGACGCGCTTGGCATCGCCAAGGCGCATCTGGTCGGCCTGTCGCTCGGGGGCATGACGGGTCAGGCGCTCGCCCTGCGCCACCCGGACAAGCTCGAAAGCCTCGTGCTCCTCGCCACCTCCGCCTACCTGCCGCCGGCGGAGGCCTGGACGGAGCGCGCCGCGACCGTGCGCGCGCAAGGCATGGCGGCGATCGCCGACACGGTCATGAGCCGATGGTTCACGCGCGCCTTCAGGGAAAGGGCGCCCGCGATCGTCGCGGCGACGCGCGAGCGCTTCGTCGCCAACGACGCCAACGGCTACGCGATCTGCTGCGAGGCGATCCGCGACATGGATCTGAGGCCCGCCATCGGCGCCGTCCGCACGCCGACGCTGATCCTCGCCGGCGCCGACGATCCGGCGACCCCGGTTGCGATGATGGAGGACATCCGGGCGCGCATCCCCGACGCGGAAATGATCATCGTGCCGCGCGCGGCACATCTCCTCAACCTCGAGCGGCCCGAGATCGTCAACGCCCATCTCGCCGCCTTCCTCGCCCGCTTCACGGATGGCCGCGCGGCGTCGTCCGGCCCCGTCAGCTTCGAAGCCGGCCTCGCCAATCGCCAGGCGGTGCTCGGGACCGCGCATGTCGAGCGCTCCCTTGCCAAGGCGGGCGACTTCGGCATGCCGTGGCAGGACTTCATCACCCGTATCGCCTGGGGCGAGATCTGGGGTGACAAGACGATCCCGTGGAAAACGCGCTCCATGTTGACCCTCGCCATGATGATCGCCCTGCATCGCGAGGAGGAGTTCAAGCTGCACGTCCGCCCGGCCCTGAACAACGGCGTCACCACCGACGAGCTGCGCGCGCTCATTTTGCAGGCGGCGATCTATGCCGGCGTGCCGGCCGCCAACGCCGCCTTCCGCTGGGTGAGGGACGTGCTCGGGGAGGAGCTCTCCTGATCACCTCTCCCGCCAGGGGAGAGGAATCACGCGAGCCAGCGCACGAGCGCGAGGCTGATCGCCGGGAAGGCGACGCATAGAACGAGGCGGATCACGTCGGCGACGATGAACGGCAGCACGCCGCGATAGGTCTTGGTGATCGGCACGTCGCGGGCGATAGCGCTGACCACGAACACGTTGAGCCCGATCGGCGGCGCCGTGAGGCCGATGCCGACGACGATGAGGACGAGGATGCCGAACCAGATGGCGACCTCGTCGGGCGGCAAGCCGAAATCGAGAACCGCGACGATCGGGAAGAACACCGGCAGGGTGAGAAGGATCATGGCCAACTCGTCCATCACCGCGCCGAGCAGGATGTAGAAGGCGAGCAGCGCCACGAGGATCGCGTAGGGCGGCAGCCCGG
>DASQLE010000432.1:0-2640 GCA_035630175.1 Beijerinckiaceae bacterium | reverse complement strand
CGCGTCGTGCGCTCGGGCGGCAAGGAGCTGGCGCTCGAGCTCGAGGCCAACGGTTACGCTGATTACCGGCAGCAGGCCGCGGCGGAGTAGCGTGATGGCAGCCGAGCTGAAGCTGGTGCGCACCGCGGCCGAGGAGGCCATCGTCGCGCGCTTTCCGACCGTGAAGACGTCGCTCGCGGGCGACGCCGGCGTCGTCCGCCTGCGCGAGGCGGCGTTCGACCTCTTGGCCAAGCGAGGTCTGCCGCATCGCCGGGTCGAGGAGTGGAAATACACCGACCTGCGCGGCCTGATGCGCGAGGCCGCCCCGCTCGCCGAACGGCCGGCGGCGGCGGATGCTGCGGCCGCCCTGAAAGGCGCGGCGGCGCTCGCCGGGCTCGATGCCTGTGAGATTGGCTTCGTCAACGGTCACCTGATGGCGGAGGCGTCCGATCTCGGCGGGACGCCGGCAGGCGTCGAGATCGTTCCCCTGGCCGAGGCGCTCGCGGCCGGTCACGCGCTCCTCAAGAGCATGAGCCCGGTCGACGCCGCCCGCGACAACGCCGCCTACGCGCTCAACACCGCCTTCATGAACGACGGCGCCGTGATCCGCATCGCCGCCGGCAGCGCGGTCGAGCGGCCGCTTCATCTGCGCTTCGTCAATACGGGCGCCGCTCCGTTCTCGACCGCCGTGCGCGTTCTGCTGGTGGTCGAGCCGGGCGCCTCCGCCACGCTCATCGAGACGCACGAAGGCCCGGGCAGCCTTGCCTATCAGCCGAACACGGTCGTGGAGATCATCGCCCACGACAACGCCGCAGTGCGGCATGTGCGGATGAACGCGGAGGGCGACGCCCTGGCGCTCTCCACCCTGACCGCGAAGCTCGGTGCGCATGTCTCGTTTGACACGCTCAACGTCGCCGTCGGCGCGAGCGTCGCCCGCCACCAAGTCTTCCTGACCTTCGCCGGCGAGCACACGACGGCGCGCATCAACGGCGCGACCATGCTCAAGGATAAGCAGCATGGCGACACAACCCTCCTGGTCGACCACGCGGTGCCGCATTGCGACAGCAAGGAGCTGTTCAAGACGGTCATCGACGACACCGCCACCGGCGTCTTCCAGGGCAAGATCATCGTCCGTCCGCACGCGCAGAAGACGGACGGCCGCATGATGTCCGCCTCCCTCCTGCTCTCGGACGGCGGCACCATGAACAACAAGCCGGAGCTCGAGATCTTCGCCGACGACGTGCAATGCGCCCACGGCGCCACCTGCGGTCAGCTCGACGAGGACCTCCTGTTCTACCTCATGGCGCGCGGCTTGCCGCGCAAGGAGGCCGAAACGCTCATGGTGCAGGCCTTCCTCGGCGAGGCGGTCGAGCTGGTCGAGCACGAGGCGACGCGGGAGGCGCTGCTGGCGGTGATCGAGGGCTGGCTGAAGGCGCGGCATTAGCCCCGTCATTCCGGGGCTCCGCGAAGCGGAGAGCCCGGAACCCATGACTGGGTCATTCGCGTGGAAGCTTACGCGAAGGGTTCCGGGCTCTCGCCTTCGGCGAGCCCCGGAATGACAAAAGGATCGGACGGATGAACGTGCACGCGCAGGTGCTGCCCTACGACGTCGAGGCGATCCGGCGCGAGTTTCCGATCCTCGCCAGCCAGGTCTATGGCAAGCCGCTCGTCTATCTCGACAACGCCGCCTCGGCGCAGAAGCCGCGCGCCGTCATCGACGCCATGGTGCGCACCATGGAGACCGGCTACGCCAACGTGCACCGCGGCCTGCATCACATGGCGAACGTCGCCACCGAGGCCTACGAGGGCGCCCGCGAGGACGTGCGCCGGTTTCTCGGCGCCGGCTCGACCGACGAGATCGTCTTTACGCGCTCGGCCACCGAGGCCATCAATCTCGTCGCCGACAGCTATGGGCGCATGGCGATCGGGGAGGGGGACGAGATCATCCTCTCCATCATGGAGCACCATTCCAACATCGTCCCGTGGCACTTCCATCGCGAGCGCAAGGGCGCCGTCATCAAATGGGCGCCGGTGGACGACGACGGCAACTTCCTCCTGGAGGAGTTCGAGCAGCTCTTCACGCCGCGCACCAAGATCGTCGCGGTCACGCATATGTCGAACGTGCTCGGCACGGTGACGCCGGTGCGCGACATCATCCGCATCGCCCACGCGCGCGGCGTGCCGGTGCTGATCGACGGCAGCCAAGGCGCGGTGCATCTCGACATCGACGTGCGTGAGCTCGACGCCGATTTCTACGTCTTCACCGGCCACAAGGTCTACGGCCCGACCGGCATCGGGGTGCTTTACGGCAAGCGCGAATTCTTGGCGAAGATGCCGCCCTTCGCGGGCGGTGGCGAGATGATCAACGAGGTGCGCTGCGAGGGCATCACCTACAATGAGCCGCCGCACCGCTTCGAGGCCGGCACGCCGCCGATCGTCGAGGCGATCGGGCTCGGCGCGGCCGTCCGCTACATGATGGAGCTCGGCCGCGAGCGCATCCGCACCCACGAGGAGGCGCTGTCCGCCTATGCGCATGAGCGTCTCGGGGCCATGAATTCGCTGCGCATCTTCGGCCGCGCGCGAGGGAAGGGGCCGATCTTGTCCTTCGAGATGAGCGGCGCCCATGCCCATGACGTGGCGACGGTCATCGACCGGCAGGGC
>DASQLE010000431.1:0-10189 GCA_035630175.1 Beijerinckiaceae bacterium | reverse complement strand
GCGTCGAGGGCATCGGCCGCGGCCTGTCGCGGCCGGCGCGGGAGCGCCTTGTCGCCGAGGCACTGGAGCGCGCCGACGCCGCCCACCTGGCGAGGCGGCTGTACCAGACGCTCTCCGGCGGTGAGCAGCAGCGCGTCCAGTTCGCGCGCGTGCTCGCGCAGCTCACCGCCGGCCGCACCGTCGAGGCGCAGCAGATCCTGTTCCTCGACGAGCCGGTCGCCGGCCTCGACCTCAAGCACCAACTCGCGCTGCTGCGCGAGGCGAGGGCGCTCGCCGCCGCGGGGCTCGCGGTCGTCGCGGTGCTTCACGACCTGCAGCTCGCCGCGGCCTGCGCGGACGCTCTCGTCGTCCTTCACCGCGGCCGAGCCGTGGCGCGCGGCGCACCGACGCCCGTCCTGTCGCGCGCGCTCCTTGCCGAGGTGTTCGAGGTCGGCGTCGCCGGCGAGACGATACCGCCGACGCCGTGGCAAGCGATCGAGCGCGCCTCGTCCGACGGCCGGCACGATGGATGCGCGCGCCGCGTTGTATGATCAAGGGTGCGTCATCAGGCCTTTTTTGGACGGAACGGGACGATCCGTCTTTCGACCTGCGCTACGGACGCCATAGCCCGCGCGAGATCGTCCTGGCGGAACGGCTTGCTGAGCCTCGCCAGCGTGGGATCGCTGCCGGGCGGAAGCTCGGCATATCCGGTGGCCAAGATCGCCGGCATGTGCGGCCACTCGGCTTTGACGGCTTCGAGAAGCTGCGTCCCTGTCATTCCGGGCATCAGCTGATCGGTGATCACGAGGTCGATCTGCCTGTCGCGCCGAAGCATGCGCAAAGCCTGCTCTCCGGATGTCGCCTCGATGACGTCATACCCGAGGTCTTCGAGCATCGCCGCCGTGTTCATCAGGACGAGATGGTCGTCGTCCACAACCAGGATCGTGAGCCCTCCTGCCGTTCTCGGAGCGGCTTCATTGACCGGCTCCTCCGCAACGTCTTCAGCTTCACCTTCAGCCTCAGGCTGAGCTGCCGGCAACCAGATCTCGGCTGTCGTTCCCTGTCCGATGCGACTCTTGATTACGAGCCGCCCACCCGATTGCTCGGCGAAGCCGTGGATCATCGACAAACCGAGACCGGTGCCTTTGCCGACGCCCTTCGTGGTGAAAAACGGCTCGATCGCGCGTGCCAGCGTCTCCTCGTCCATTCCGCATCCTGTGTCCGCGACGGACAAGCAGATGTATTCGCCCACCTGCAGGCCATTGGTTTTCCGAACCGCTTCCTGCCTCGCCGCGATTGTCACGGTGCCGCCCTCCGGCATCGCGTCACGCGCATTCACGATCAAGTTCAGAATGGCGAGCTCAAGTTGATTCGCGTCAGCCTGCGCCGGCGCCAGCCGGAGCGGAAAGCGTGTTTCGATATGCACGGTCGGCCCGATCGAGGTCTGCACGAGCTCAGCCATGTCCCGTACGAGATTTGGCACGTTCACCGCCTCGATCTTCAGGTCTTGCCGTCGCGCGAACGCCAACATGCGCTTCGTCAGGGTTGCGCCGCGCTGCGCCGCCTCGAACGCATTCTCCAGCCATCTCTTGAGCTTGGCGTCGGCAGGCATGCGCTTGAGCACGAGCTCGAGGTTGCCGCAGATGACCGCGAGCAGGTTGTTGAAGTCGTGGGCTATGCCTCCGGTCAATTGTCCGACCGTCTCCATCTTCTGAGCTTGAAAGAGCGCGGCGCGCGCCTTCTCCAGCGCCTCCTGAGCTTCGCGCTTCTCGGTGACGTCACGGGTCACCTTGGCGAACCCGAGGAGCTTGCCTCCCTCATCCCAAATCGGGTCGATGACGACATGAGCCCAGAACCGGCTTCCGTCTTTGCGCACGCGCCATCCTTCTTGCTCGAATCGGCCGTCACGAACGGCCGTCTCGAGCGCGCGCCGAGGGAGTTCCGTCGCCCGATCCTCCTCGGTGTAGAACCGGGAGAAGTGCTCGCCCTGGATTTCCTCCTCCTTGTAGCCCTTGAACCGCTGAGCACCCGGATTCCAATTGGTCACATGGCCTTCAGGATCGAGCATGTAGATGGCGTAATCGGTGACGCCCTGCACGAGCAGCCGGAAGCGCTCCTCGCTCCGTCGCAGCGCATCCTGAGCCGCCTTACGCTCGCTGATATCGCGCGTGATCTTGGCAAAGCCGATCAGACCTCCGTCACCGCCCCGAATGGGATCGATGACGACATGGGCCCACATCCGCGTCCCGTCCTTGCGAACGCGCCAACTCTCTTGCTCGAAATGGCCCTCTCCGGCGGCAGTCGCAAGGGCTCGCGCGGGCAGCCCTGACCGTCTGTCCTCTTCCGTATAGAAGCGTGAGAAGTGCTGACCGATAATCTCGTCGGCGGTGTAGCCCTTGAAGCGCTGCGCGCCTGCGTTCCAGGTCGTGATGATCCCTTCGGGATCAAGCATGTAGATGGCGTAGTCACTTACCGACTCGACGAGCAATCGGAAGCGCTCCGCATCAACGCGATGATGCCTCGCTGGCTCCTCGTTGCCCATTCGTCCCTCGGCCGGCATCGGCTGGTTCATCCTCCCCTGCAGCGGTAAGCTACTCAATTACGCTCAATGGGGCGAGGGGAGATACGTCACCCCTGTATCCGGTGGTTCTTGTTCGAGAACCGGCAGGGGCGCGGCGCCAGCAAGTTGCCGCAGGCGTGGCACGGATCGCTCTTCCGGATCGTTGAAAGCCTTGTATATGCTTGATTTCTTGAAGGTTCTCCTTCGGGCCGGTTCGCATCGCGATCAAACGCGCTCAAAATCATTTCAGAGCTAAGCTTTCGGATGTAGCTTATGGCTGTCATTAAGGATGATCCGGGACTCATGACTGTGCTCGCGCCGCCAACCCGGGCTTCCTCCGATCCGGTGATGGCAGGCGAGCCATTCCGCATCGGCGAGCAGGTCGGCGCCGAAGCTCGGGCAGACTGCGCGCGGTCGAAGGCGTCATGACGTGTGTCCTTTGTCGACTTTGAATCGCGTCGACCGATACCTGGCCGACGGCTTCGACGACGTGAGGGGCATGTCCTCGCGGTTCGCGACCGCGATCTGCGCGTATCTTCTCGCGCGGCAGACAAGGCTCGGCATCACAGGCCACTTCGCCGAGATCGGCACCTTCGAGGGCCGCTTCTTCATCGCCATGGCCTTGGCCCTGGCGGAGGGCGAGAAGGCGCTCGGCATCGACACGTTCGTCTGGCCCGACGAGGGCGTGCGCGAGCGCTTCCTGTCGCATTGCGCACGATGGGAGGTCCGCGAGCGCACCGTCGTCCACCAAGGCAGCAGCCTGGAGTTGCAGGCCGCCCGGATCGAGGAGACGTTGGGCGGCCCGGTGCGCTTGTGGCATGTCGACGGCGAGCACGCGCGCACGGTCTTGAAGCACGACCTCGATCTTGCCTTTGCGACCACGCATCCCGATGGCCTGATCGTCGTCGACGATATGCTTCACCCGGAATATCCGCTGCTCGTCGTCGCCCTGCACGAATGGCTGCAGGCGCACCGCGAGGTCCGGGTGCTGTGCATCCTCGATCGCGAAGATATCGTATCGGCGGCGAAGTTCGTCCTGTGCCGAGCCGCGGCCGTGCCGAAATACGAGAATGATCTCATGGCCGCGTTCGAGCCCTTCCACTACACGCTGGGTTCGGAATGGGAGGACTATTTCTGCGTCGTGCTCACGCCGAGACCGCGCCTGGCGCGCGTCAATTAGGTCCGACGCACCCTCCGGGCCCGGCCGGTCGGCTCGCCGGTTCCGCGATCCTGGCGTCCGAGAACGCGGGAAGGGCGTCCGGTCCGGTCGGCACGTCTTGCCTTGCCCATCGCCGCGGTGCAGGGAGCCCGAACCGGGGCCAGCCGCTCGGAGGGCGGTGAAAACCGGGCGGCGCCATGTTACGCACCTGTCATAGAGCCTTGCTAGCCGGACACCGCGCGCGGCGCGGATCACCAGGGAGTGAAGCGATGAAACGAGTTCTTGGGCCGGCGCTTGCCGCGGCGGCGTTCCTTGCCGGGACCGGCGCAGGCGCAGCGGCCCCATCGGGCACGCTCACCGTCTACACCTCGCAGCCGAGCGACCAGATGACCAAGGTCGTCGAAGCCTTCAACAAGGCCCACCCGGCCGTGAAGGTCGAGCTGTTCCGATCCGGCACGACCGAGGTCATGAACAAGCTGCAGGCGGAGTTCGCCGCCGGCCGTCCGCAGGCCGACGTGGTGCTCATCGCCGACGCGGTCGCCATGACCCAGCTGAAGGAAGACGGACGCCTGATGGCTTATTCGGGCGCGCCGGCCGACAAGGTGCCGTCCGGCCTGGTCGACCCGGACAAGACCTTCTTCGGCACCAAGCTCATCACGACGGGCATCGTCTACAACACCAATCTCGTGAAGGCGCCGCCGAAATCCTGGAAGGATCTGCTCGCGCGCGACGCCGCCGCGAAGACGATCATGCCGCATCCGCTTTATTCCGGCGCTGCGGTGATCCACCTCGGCACGATGGTGCAGCAGCCCGCCTTCGGCTGGGCCTATTACGAGACGCTCGCCAAGAACGGCGCCATCGCCGGCAAAGGCAACGGATCGGTCATCGAGGCCGTGGCGCGCGGCGAGAAGGCGTACGGCATCATCATCGAATACATGGCCCTCAACGCCAAGGAGAAGGGATCGCCGGTCAATTTCGTTTTCCCGGAGGAGGGCGTCTCGGCCATCTCGCAGCCAGTCGGCATCCTGAAGGCGACCAACAATCCGGAGGCGGCCAAGGCCTTCGTCGACTGGCAGCTCTCGGAGGAGGCGCAGCGCCAATCGGCGGGGCAGGGCTATTTCCCGATCTTCGACAGCATCGAGGCGCCGAAAGGGTATCCGCCCGTGTCCTCCCTCAAGCTGCTGCCGGCCGACGCCAAGGCGATGCTTGCCCAGGACGAGGACAACAAGAAGAGGTTTACGGAGCTCTTTGGTGGCTGACGCCGCCGCGGCAGGCGCGGCGCCGAGCATCATGCCGCGAAGCGTGACACGGTTCGCGGACCCAATGATGCGGCAAACCAAAGGATCTAAGCAGCTTTTCGCCGGCCGGCCCACTAAAGGCTGCTTAGATCACGATGCGTCTTGATTGGATCGATCAAGACGCATGAACGTGATCGATTCCAAGAAGCCGAGCATGATGTTCTTCGGAGAAGTGGTGCCCACTTCTCCGCATCATGCTCGAAGGCCGCGCCCGTTCCCGAGCGGCGAGACGGTTCTCCTCGCCGCGCTCGCCGGCTATGTCGGCGTTTTCGCGGTGTGGCCGCTGGCGCGGCTGCTGATGGAGGCGGCTGCGCCTTCCGCCTCGGGCGAGCCCTTCGGCGTTTTGCTCCGCCAATGGCAAAGCCTCGCCACGCGCCGCGCCTTGTGGAACACGCTTGAGGCCAGCCTTCTCTCGACCCTCGTGTCGGTTGTCTTCGGCGGCGCGGCGGCGGCCGTTCTCTCCCTCACCGACGTGCGCGCCAAGCCCGCGCTGACCTTTGTCCTTCTCCTGCCGCTGCTGATTCCGCCGCAGATCATCGCCCTCGCCTGGATCGAGCTGGCCGGTCCGTCGAGCCCGATCCTGAACGCAGTCGGGCTCGCGCCGGAACCGGGCAGCACCAACCCGCTCTATTCGCGGTGGGGGGTCGTGCTCGTCATGGGCGTCGAACACTCGACCTTGGCGTTCCTCGCCATCCGGGCGGGTTTGCGCGGCCTGCCGCGCGATCTCGTCGAGGCGGCGCGACTCGGCGGCGCCGGGCCGGGCCGGGTGACCCGCTCCGTGATCCTGCCGCTCGCCTGGCCGTCGCTGCTCGCCGGGGCGGTGCTCGCCTTCATCTCGTCGATCGGGAATTTTGGCATCCCGGCGCTTCTCGGCATTCCGGGCCGCTATCCTGTGCTGACGACGCTCATCTACCAGCGGCTGCAGGGTTTCGGTCCGCGTGTGCTCGGCGAGGTCGCCGCTCTCGCCTTGATCCTCGCCGTGCTGGCGTTTGCCGGCCTCCTGCTGCGCGCGGCGCTCGCGCGGCGGACCGGCGGAGCCGCGGAAGGGGCAGGGCCGCCTCTCGAACCATTCCGGCTCGGCCGGTGGCGTCCGCTCGTCGAGGTCGGCCTCTGGAGCACGGTCGCGGCCGTCGCCATCCTGCCGCTTCTGGCCTTGATCGCCGGCTCGCTCGCTCCCGCCCTCGGCCTGCCCCTGCGCCCGGAGACGGCGACGCTCGCGCATTACCGCTTCGTCCTCCTCGAGCAGGAGGCGACGCTGCGCGCCTTCCGCAACAGCTTCGTGCTAGCCGCCGCGGCCGCCTTCATCAGCGCCGTCGTGGCGGCGCCGCTCGCCTATGCCTCCGTCATGCGCCGCAGGCGCCTGGCGCGCGTCCTCGACGCACTCGCCGACGCGCCCTACGCCGTGCCGGGCACGGTGCTGGCCATCGCCGTCATCCTGGTCTTCCTGCCGCCGCTGCCCCTGATCGGCGTCAGCCTCTACGGCACGCTGTGGCTGATCCTGGCGGCCTATCTGGCGCGTTTCCTGGCGCTGGCTCTCCGCCCGGCGGTGGCCGGCGTCGAGCTGGTCGACCGCAAGCTCGACGAGGCGGCTCAGGTGGCCGGGGCAGGGGTCCTGACGCGGCTGCGCGCGGTGATCCTGCCGATGATCGCCCCGTCGCTCGCCGCGGGCGGCCTCCTCGTGTTCATGACCGCCTTCAACGAGCTCACCGTCTCGGCGCTGCTCTGGTCGACCGGGCGCGAGACCTTGGGCGTCGTCGTCTTCTTCCTGCATTACGAGGGCAACTCCCCGGCTGCCGCGGCGCTCGCAACCGTCTCGGTCGGGGTGACGCTCGGCCTCGCCTCCCTCGTCAGCCTGCTCGGCCGCAACCTGCCCGAAGGGGTCGTGCCGTGGCGAGCGTAGGGTTCGAGCAGGTCTCGAAGCGCTTCGGCGCGACCCGAGCCGTCGATCGCGTCGACCTCGCGGTCGCCGACGGCGAGTGCCTGGCGCTGCTCGGCCCCTCCGGGTGCGGCAAGACCACCTTGCTGCGTCTCGTCGCCGGCTTCGAGGCGCTCGATGACGGCACGGTGCGCATCGCCGGCGAGGCCGTCGGCCGGCCGGGCTGGTCGCTGCCGCCGGAGCGGCGCCACGTCGGCATGGTGTTCCAGTCCTATGCGTTGTGGCCGCATATGACGGTGAGCGAGAATGTCGGCTTCGCTCTCAAGGTGCGCCGCGTCGGGGCGCCCGAGCGCGAGCGGCGCGTCGCGGCCGCGCTCGACACCGTCGGTCTTGCGGGCTTCGCCGGGCGCAAGCCGCGCGAGCTCTCGGGCGGGCAGCGCCAGCGCGTTGCGCTCGCGCGCTGCCTCGCCATGCGGCCGCGCGTCGTCCTGCTCGACGAGCCGCTCGCCAATCTCGACGCGCACTTACGCGAATCCATGCAGGAGGAATTCGCGCGCTTCCACCGCGAGATCGGCGCGACCTTCATCTACGTGACGCACGACCAGGCGGAGGCGATGGCGCTCGCCGACCGCGTCGCGGTCATGGATCGCGGACGTCTCGAGCAGATCGCCCGGCCGCAAGCCCTCTACCGCGAGCCGGCCAGCGAGATGGTGGCCCGCTTCGTCGGACGCGGGGCGATCCTGCCTGTCGAGGTCGTCGCCGAGAACCACGCCGGACTCATCGTCGATCTCTGGGGCAGGCGCGTCCCGGCGCGCGGCGCGGGATGGCCGGGCGAGCGCCGCATCCTGTGCCTGAGGGCGGCCGATGCGAGGCTCGCTGCGCCGGACGAGCCGAACACCGTGCCGGGACGCGTGACCGCCGCCAGCTTCCAGGGTGCGAGCACGCTCCTCAAGATCCGGCCGGACGGCGACATCGCCTGCGAGGAGCTGCAGGTCGAGCACAGGGGGCCGCCTCCGCCGCTCGACGCTGCGGTGACTGTTGCCATCACGGACGGCTGGCTCATTCCGCGGGAGCCCGCGGCGGACGACCGCTCAGCGTCTTAGCGGACGCGGCGGCATCTTGGTGGTCGAGCCGATCTCCTTGTTCCAGGCGCCGACGTCGTAGGAGATGAACAAGGGCGGCTCGACGAGCCGGTGGCTGGCGCGGCCGGGCTCCAGCCGCCATTCGAGATAGCCTGCCCGTGGCAAGTTGCGGCCGAGCGCGTGCTGCTTCTCGTTGTTGACGATGCCGGTCGACGGCGCCCACACGATCTCGATGCCTTGCCAGCGCTGCCTTTGGTAGACGTGCAGATGCCCGCAGGCGATCGCCGCGACGCCGCCTTCGGCGCAGCGGTCGAGGAGCCAGCGGCGCGGCGCCGGCAGCAAGCACGACGTGTTCGGCCGCGGATCGTCCGGGTCTTCGAGGAAGGGCGGTATGTGCATGAAGAGGAGCACCGGCCGCCCCTGCCGTCCGCGCAAGGCATCCTCGAGAAACGCCGCCTGCTTGTCCTCCTCGGCATGGCCGGAACCCATGAGGGCCGTGTCGAGCCCGATCACGCGCCAGAACTCGGTGTCGTGGCTCCACCAGTTCGGCCCGACGAGGCGACGCCAGCGGGCGATCCGTTCGTCGTTGATGAACTGATCGAGCTTGGACGCGCCGCTCGCCTCGCCGATGTCATGGTTGCCCGCAATCGCCTTCCACGGCACGGCCAGCCGGTCGTGCTCGGCGCGCGCGAAGGCGAGGTCGTCCTCGTGGTCGGGACCGTCGAAGGAGAGATCGCCGCTGGCGACGATCAGGTCCGGCGGCTCGGCGTTCATCGCCTCGACGAAGACGTCGAAATTGTCCGCGAAATAGGCGCGCTTCGACGACAGATGCGTGTCGGAGACCTGGACGAGGCGGAAGGCGGGAGGAGGGGGCATGCGGCAGCCTGAGAGGGACGTGTCCGATGAGCGGGACGGGCGCAATGCGAAGGCGCGAGCGCGGATGGTGGCTCACGCCATACAGCAATTGACCGCCAAGGAAACACGGCACCAACGTATCGGGCGAGGAGAGGGGGCCGGAGTGGCGTCCCGCTCAGCACGGAGGTAAGAGGCGACCGTGCCGCGAGGTGGCGGGCTCGCGATCGCAGAACTCCTTGCCCAGCAAAGCGAGAGGCGCTGTCATGAAGCTATTGGTTCTGCCCGGCGACGGGATCGGTCCGGAGATCACCGAGGCGACCGTCGCCGTGCTCGATGCGGTCAGCGACCGCTTCGGGCTCGGCATCGCCTACGAGTTCCGCGACATCGGCTTCAAGACGTACGAGACGCACGGCACCACCATGCCGGACGGCATTCTCGCCCGCGCCCGCGAAGTCGACGGCGTCATCCTCGGGCCGATCTCGCATCTCGACTACCCGCCGCGCGACAAGGGCGGCGTCAACATCTCGGCCGAGTTCCGCGTCAAGCTCGACCTCTACGCCAATATCCGCCCGGCCCGCACCCGCGCCGGCGTGCCGCATCGCGGCACCGCGATGGACCTCGTCATCATGCGCGAAGCGACCGAGGGCATGTATGCGGACCGCAACATGTTCAACGGCCCCGGCGAGTTCATGCCGACCGAGGATATCGCCCTGTCCATCCGCAAGGTGACCGCGCGCGCCTGCGAGCGCATCGCCCGCGCATCTTTCGCGCTGGCGCGCCGGCGCCGCCGCAAGGTCACGGCCGTGCACAAGGCCAACGTCCTCGTCGTCACCGACGGGCTCTTCCTGCGCGAGGTGCGCAAGGTGGCGGCCGAATATCCGGACGTCGAGCTCGACGAGGTTCTCATGGACGCCATGGCGGCCCACCTCGTGCGCGACGCCTCGCGTTACGACGTGATCTGCTCGACCAATTTCTACGCCGACATCTTGTCCGATCTCGCCTCGGAGCTGTCGGGAAGCCTTGGCCTCGCCGGATCGATCAATGCCGGCGACGATCTCGCCGCCGCTCAGGCCCAGCACGGCTCGGCGCCCGACATCGCCGGACAGGGCAAGGCCAATCCGACCTCGCTCATCCTGTCGGCCGCGATGCTGCTCGCCTGGATCGCCGAGAAGCGCTCCCGGCCCGATCTGGGGGAGGCCGCCGCGGCCATCGAGGGGGCCGTCGACACGGCTCTGTCCAAGCCGGAAACACGCACCGCCGATCTCGGCGGCACGCTCGCGACGGCGGCCTATGCCGGACACCTGTGCGAGCTCATTCGCAATCAGGCGTGAAACGCGGCGCGCGCAGCCTGCTCATGACGGGACATCCTGATATTGGCGG
>DASQLE010000430.1:0-3060 GCA_035630175.1 Beijerinckiaceae bacterium | reverse complement strand
AGGTCCTCGACCTGCTGGCTGGTCTGCCGGAGCCGGTTGCTCACCACCTCGAGCAGCTTGATCGAGACGCTCGGCTCCTCGATCAGGATCGGCAGGAGGTCGCGCCGGTCGAGCAGGAGGAGCTCGCAGTCGCTGAGCGCGGTGGCGTCGGCGGTCCGCGGCCCGCCGTCGAGGAGCGCGATCTCGCCGAAGATCTCGTCGGCGCCGATCAGGTTGAGGACGACTTCCCGGCCTTCGTCCGAGACGACGCTGACCTTGACGATCCCGGAGAGGACCGCCAGGAGCCCGTGTCCGGGATCGCCTTTGGAGAAGATCCGCCGCCCGAGGGGATAGCGGGCCGGGCGGGCATGCGAGGCCAGGCGCTGCACGATCGGCGTCGGCAAGCCGCGGAAGAACTCGTGGCGCGCGAGAATGGCTCCCTTCTCGGTGAGCTTGTCCTGCAGCAATGACCGTCCCTCGATCTTTGCAGGTACCATAGCGGCTCGCCCTGGCGCCGTGAACATACCTCGAAGGGGGGCCGCCGGCCTGGCCGGAGGCGCCAGGCGAGGCGCGAAAATTGCGCCGAGCGTGAAGCGCGTCACACTGGCGCCGGCCGATCTGGGGCCAACCTCCCATTCCTCAGCACAGGATCAGCCATGCTTCGCGCGCTTTCGCAGCGCTCGCTGTCGCCGGACGTCAGAGCCGAGATGATGGCCTTGGGGCTCCTGGCCCCGCGCAGGCCCATCGTCCTGTCGCTCGTCCTGTCGGTCGGGTTCGTCGATATCGCCGCGGCGGTGCTCAGCCTGATCGGCCCGTGACGCGCGGTGGCACCGACGCGGCGTCATGGTCGGGGCTTGAACCCGACCATCGTTCCGGATGAGGCGGCCCTCCGTCCTGATGTCCCTCGGGTCTCCGATGGGCTCCGCTTGAGGATGACGATTTGGCCGCTTTATCCGGCAGCCCCATCGATCAGACCGGCGAGGCGCCGGATGGCGAGCGTATAGCCTTGCGTCCCCAAACCGGCGATGACGCCGTCCGCCCGCAGCGACACGTAGGAATGGTGCCGAAACGGCTCGCGCTTGTGCACGTTCGAGATGTGCACCTCGATCACCGGCGCCTCGAAGGCGTTGAGCGCGTCGAGGATGGCGACGGAGGTGTGCGTGAAGGCGGCCGGGTTGATGACGATGCCGCCGGCCGTTTCGCGCGCTTCGTGGATCCAGTCGATGATCTCGTATTCGCGGTTGCTCTGATGGAAGCGGATATCGAGCCCGTGCTCGCCGGCTACGCGCCGGCATTCCGACTCCACGTCGGCCAGGGTCTCGTGACCGTAGATTGCGGGCTGGCGCTTGCCGAGCAGGTTCAGGTTCGGACCGTTCAGGACGTAGACCAGGCGGCTCATGGGATCCTCACATGGGCGGGCAGAGCCCGAGCGGTCGGCAGGGGACCCGGCGCGGCCATCGCCTCCCCTGTCATTCCAGGGCTTGCCGTTGGGTCGCTCCGGAATGACGGCAGCGGCGCAGCCGTGACGAGGGGCTCACGCCTCCTCGCTCGGCTAATAGACCACCACGGAGCGGATCGATTTGCCCTCATGCATGAGGTCGAAAGCGGTGTTGATCTCCTCGAGCGGCATGACGTGGGTGATCAGCGGATCGATCTCGATCTTGCCTTCCATATACCAGTCGACGATCTTGGGCACGTCCGTGCGGCCCCGGGCGCCGCCGAAGGCGGTGCCGCGCCAGACGCGCCCAGTGACGAGTTGGAACGGCCGCGTGGCGATCTCCTGGCCGGAGGCGGCGACGCCGATGATGACGCTCTCGCCCCAGCCGCGGTGGCAGCATTCGAGCGCCTGGCGCATGGTGTGGACGTTGCCGATGCACTCGAAGGAGAAGTCGGCGCCGCCGCCGGTGAGGTCGATGATCGCCTGCACGACCTTGTCCCGGCCGACCTCGTCCGGGTTGACGTAGTCGGTCATGCCGAAGCGGCGCGCCATCTCGGCCTTGGCCGGGTTGAGGTCGATGCCGATGACCTTGTCGGCCCCGACCATCCGCGCCCCTTGGATGACGTTGAGGCCGATGCCGCCGAGGCCGAACACGGCGACATTGGCGCCGGGCCAGACTTTCGCGGTGTAGATCACCGCGCCGATGCCGGTCGTGACGCCGCAGCCGATGTAGCAGATCTTCTCGAACGGGGCGTCCTCGCGCACCTTGGCGAGCGCGATCTCCGGAAGAACCGTGTGGTTGGCGAAGGTCGAGCAGCCCATGTAGTGGAACAAGGTGTTGCTGCCGGCGCGGCTCGTCTCTGCGCAATGGAAGCGGCTGGTGCCGTCGGGCATGACGCCCTTGCCCTGCGTGGCCCGGATCGACGTGCACAGGTTCGAGCGCCGCGACAGGCAGGTTTTGCACTGCCGGCATTCCGGCGTGTAGAGCGGGACGACGTGATCGCCGGCCTTCAGGCTGGTCACCTCGGGCCCGACCTCGCGCACGATGCCGGCCCCTTCGTGGCCGAGGATCGCCGGGAACAGGCCTTCGGGATCGGCGCCCGACAGCGTGTAGGCGTCGGTGTGACAGATGCCGGTCGCCTTGATCTCGACGAGCACCTCGCCCGGGCGCGGGCCATCGATCGTGACGGTCTCGATCGTCAGCGGCTTTCCGGCCTCCCAAGCCACGGCTGCCCGGGTTTGCATGATCTCCCTCCCTGATTTTGCGGCGAGCCTTCCGCGACCGGCATCCCAAGTCGGCCGCGTTCGCTGTGCCGGACCGGTGCCGCCGTTCCTGACGGCTCGCGCCGGAGCCTAGAGCATGCTGTCGAAAAGTGGAAACCACTTTTCGGAGAACAGCATGCTCAACTTCTTGCAATCGATCACGTTCATGCGTTTTGCCTGAATCAAGCAAAACGCGTCGTGATCGATGCCGTTGCTCGAAGAAGGCAACGATCGTCGAGGCTCACCGATGCGATCCCGCGGAACAAGACGATCCAGCCCTTCGTTGATTGAAGGCGGCAGCCGACGTCGTCCCGCCGCTCACAAGCAACAAAACATGCTGATGGGAGAGACACTATGAGGATTTCGGCATTGCTGTTGGC
>DASQLE010000429.1:0-5814 GCA_035630175.1 Beijerinckiaceae bacterium | reverse complement strand
CTCGTGCTTGATCAAGGCTGCCGCCATGTTGGCGAACATGGCCTTGCGGTGCTCGACCGTGCGGTTGAACCGCCGGCCCCTAAATCCGTGGCGCATGGATCATCTCCTTTGTTGCGGCCGCCGTGCCAAGGAACGGCCGTCATTTTGGCGAATGGTGAATAGGGAGTGGCGAATGGACGCTATTCCACTCGCTATTCGCCATTCCCCATTCGCTCAGTAGTGCTCCTCGAAGCGCTTGGCGAGGTCCTCGATGTTCTCCGGCGGCCAGCCCGGCACTTCCATGCCGAGATGCAGCCCCATGCCGGCGAGCACTTCCTTGATCTCGTTGAGCGACTTGCGGCCGAAATTCGGGGTGCGGAGCATCTCCGCCTCGCTCTTCTGGATGAGGTCGCCGATATAGACGATGTTGTCGTTCTTCAGGCAGTTGGCGGAGCGCACCGACAGCTCGAGCTCGTCCACCTTCTTGAGCAGCGCCGGGTTGAAGGGCAGTTGCGGCGCCGCGGCGGCGGCCTCTTCCTTGCGCGGCTCCTCGAAGTTGACGAACACCGAGAGCTGGTCCTGGATGATGCGCGCCGCATAGGCGAGCGCATCCTCGGGGCTGAGGGCGCCGTTCGTCTCGACCGTCATGGTCAGCTTGTCGTAATCGAGGATCTGGCCCTCGCGGGTGTTCTCGACGCGATACGAGACCTTCTTGACCGGGCTGTAGAGGCTGTCGACCGGGATCAGCCCGATTGGCGCGTCTTCGGGCCGGTTGCGCTCGGCCGGGACATAGCCCTTGCCGGTCGCGACCGTGAACTCCATGCGGATCTCGGCTCCCTCGTCGAGGGTGCACAGGACCAGATCCGGATTGAGGATCTGGACGTCGCCGACGGTGCCGATATCGCCGGCCGTCACCGCGCCGGGGCCCGTCTTGCGCAGGGTCATGCGCTTCGAACCCTCGCTCTGCATGCGGATGGCGATGGTCTTGATGTTGAGGATGATGTCGGTGACGTCTTCGCGCACGCCGGGGATCGACGAGAATTCGTGCAGCACGCCGTCGATATGCACGGAGGTCACGGCCGCGCCCTGCAGCGAGGACAGCAGCACGCGCCTGAGCGCGTTGCCGAGCGTCGTGCCGAAGCCGCGCTCGAGCGGCTCCGCCACCACCGTGGCGACGCGCTTCGGATCGTCGCCCTGGGCGACATCCAATTTGTTGGGCCGGATAAGCTCTTGCCAGTTCTTCTGAACAACCACGACCACACCTCTCAAGGACGGTCAAAGGCAAACCGACAGCCGGTTCGCCGGAAAAGACGAAGCGCGGACGGGCGTCCGCGCGATGGGATCAAACGCGGCGGCGCTTGCGCGGGCGGCAGCCGTTATGCGGGATCGGCGTCACGTCGCGGATCGAGGTGACCGTGAAGCCGGCCGATTGCAGCGCGCGAAGCGCCGACTCGCGCCCGGAGCCCGGGCCCGACACCTCGACCTCGAGCGTGCGCATGCCGTGCTCGGAGGCCTTGCGCGCCGCATCCTCGGCGGCGACCTGCGCAGCGTAGGGGGTCGACTTGCGCGAGCCTTTGAACCCCATCGACCCGGCCGAGGACCACGAGATCGTGTTGCCCTGGGCATCCGTGATGGTGATCATGGTGTTGTTGAACGAGGCGTTCACATGCGCGACGCCGGAGACGATGTTCTTGCGTTCGCGGCGGCGGACGCGGGTTGCTTCTTTGGCCATGCTGTCCTTCGATCCTTCAGGCGCGCCCGTCGTTCCAGGCGCTCGGGATAGGTTGCGATGTCGTCATGGTCGGGCTTGACCCGACCATCTCCTGCCGAAAAGGGCGCCTTATGCGGCCCGCGATCCCAGATCGTCGCTACGCGCCGTCCGGGATGACCCTCCGGGTCACTTCTTTTTGCCGGCGATCGGCTTCGCCTTGCCCTTGCGGGTGCGGGCGTTGGTGTGCGTGCGCTGGCCGCGGACGGGCAGGCTGCGGCGGTGTCGCAGGCCGCGATACGAGCCGAGGTCCATGAGCCGCTTGATGTTCATCGACACCTCGCGGCGGAGGTCGCCCTCGACCATGTAGTCGCGGTCGATGGTCTCGCGGATCTGCAGCACCTCGGCGTCGGTGAGCTGGTTGACCCGGCGCTCGGCCGGGATGCCGACCTTCTCGGTGATCTCCTGCGCCTTCCTGGCGCCGATGCCGTGGATGTATTGCAGCGCGATGACGACGCGCTTGTTGGTTGGTATGTTGACGCCTGCAATGCGGGCCATGTGATCTCCATCGGCGAAGCCGGCCGGCTTCGGATTGTTGTCGCGCGTCCGGTGGAGGCCGGCCCCTGCGCGTCAGCACCAAACAAAACAAACCCAGGGGCCGCGAAGCGCCCCAGGGGACCTGCCGTCTGTGCAAGAGCCGCGCCAATAGCGCCTCGGACGAGGCGCGTCAACCGTTTCGTCCGTTTCGCCGCGCAGAGGAGCGCCGAAATCGTGGGCCGGGGCCGCGACCAAAGGTCCGGCTAGCTTCCGCTCCGCTTGCCGGGATCGCGCGGGTCCGCCGCGAGCGGTCTCGCGACGATCTCCTCCAGGGCCGCGCGGACGGCCTCGAGGCCCTCGCTGCGGATCTTTTCGATCAGCCGGTCCCTTTCGACGGCTTCGAGCCGGGCCAGGTGATACTCGAACTCGACCGGAAGGTTCGGGTCGCCGAGAAAGGCCGGCTTGTCCGAAAGCTCGTGGTACGCAGACCGAAGCTGTTGGGCGAGATGCTCCTGAAGCGGGCGCGGCAAGCTCGACGTCGGCTCTTGGCCGGCGCGCCCGAGGCCGCCCTTTCCGGGCGTACCCTCGTCGTCCCGATCGTCGCTCGACATGGCAGCAGTCCCACCAATACGCCGCGACGACAACGGCCGCACCATGCGGAAGGTTGCATCGCGCCAGGAACGATCTCCTGCCAGGCAAGGCCCACTCGGGATAGGACCTGCCGAGCGGAAATTCCCTCGCCGACCGCTGGCCGATCAGGCCCCTTTGTGCTCAAGCTCGGAGAAGATCGCGCGCGTCACGTCGTCGATCGGCTGCATGCCGTCGACGCTCTTCAGGCTCCCCTTGCGCCGATAATAGGCCGACAAAGGCGCCGTCTGCACGCGATAGGCGCCGAGCCGGGTCTTGAACACTTCCGGATTGTCGTCCTTGCGGACCGGCTCGCCCCTGGCGAGCGTCTCGGCCGCGCGGGTCTCGATGCGCCGCACGAGGGCGTCCTCGTCGACCTTGAACTCGATCACGCCGTCCAGCTTCAGCCCTTGTTTGGCAAGCATGGCGTCGAACGCCTCAGCCTGGCCGACCGTGCGGGGGAAACCATCGAGGATGAAGCCGTTCCTGGCATCGTCCTGGGCGATGCGTTCGGCGACGATGCCGACGACGACATCGTCGGAGACAAGGTCGCCGCGCTCCATGATTACCTTGGCCTTGAGGCCAACGGGGGTAGCGGCCGCGACCGCTGCGCGCAGCATGTCGCCCGTCGAGAGCTGCGGGATGCCGAACCGCTCGACCAGGCGGGCGGCCTGCGTGCCTTTCCCGGCACCCGGCGGCCCCAGTAGAATGATCCTCATCGCGTCTCCCCCAAGACGTCTTATCTACTATCCGGCTCGCGGGAGAAAGTCAGGCCGGGGCTGTCGACTTGCCGTCGACTTGCCGCCGTTTCCCGCCCCTATCAGCGCCGGCGCGCCCCCCGCAGCTTGGCCTTCTTGACCAGCCCCTCATATTGATGAGCTAGCAAGTGTCCGTGCACCTGCGCAACCGTGTCCATGGTCACCGAGACCACGATCAGGAGCGAGGTGCCGCCGAAATAGAACGGCACGCCCGCATACGACACCAGCAATTCCGGGATCAGGCAGACGATGGTCAGGTAGGCCGCGCCGATCACCGTGATGCGGGTGAGGACGTTGTCGATGTATTCGGCGGTGCGCTCGCCCGGGCGGATCCCCGGGATGAAGCCGCCGTGCTTCTTGAGGTTGTCGGCCGTCTCCTGCGGATTGAACACGATGGCCGTGTAGAAGAAGGCGAAGAAGATGATCAGCCCGGCATACATGAGCATGTAGGCCGGCCGGCCGTGCCCGAGGAACGCGGCGATGGTGGCCAGGATGCCCGTGTCGCCCTGGTTGGCGGAGAAGCTGGCGATGGTCGTCGGAAGCAGCAGCAGCGAGGACGCGAAGATCGGCGGGATGACGCCCGAGGTGTTGAGCTTCAGGGGCAGGAACGAGGTCTGGCCCTCGTACATGCGATTGCCGACCTGGCGCTTCGGATAGTTGATGAGCAGCCGCCGCTGCGCCCGCTCCATGAAGACGATGAAATAGATCACCGCCACGGCCATGACGATGACGCCGAGGATCAGCGCGGTCGAGAGGGCGCCCTGCCGACCGAGCTCGAGCGTGCTGATCAGGGCCCAGGGCAGCTGGGCGACAATGCCGGCGAAGATGATCAAGGACGATCCGTTGCCGATGCCGCGCGCGGTGATCTGCTCGCCGAGCCACATCAGGAACATGGTGCCGCCGGTCAGGGTGATGACCGTCGAGACGAGGAAGAACGGGCCTGGATCCTGGACGATGCCGCCGGAATTCTGCAGGCCGACGGCGATGCCCCAGGACTGGAACACCGCCAGGACCACGGTCAGGTAGCGGGTATACTGGTTGATGACCTTGCGGCCGGATTCGCCCTCCTTCTTCAGGGCCTCGAGGGTCGGCACCACCGAGGTCAGAAGCTGGATGATGATCGAGGCCGAGATGTAGGGCATGATGTTGAGCGCGAAGATCGCCATGCGCTCGACCGCCCCGCCCGAGAACATGTTGAACAGCCCGAGGACGCCGCCGGCCGCCTGCTGGAAGCTCTGCCGCAGGGCTTCCGGATCGATGCCCGGCAGGGGGATATACGTTCCGAGCCGATAGACGATGAGCGCGCCGAGGGTGAACCAGATGCGCTTCTTGAGCTCTTCGGCTCGGGCGATGGCCCCGAAATTGATGTTGGCAGCAAGCTGCTCGGCTGCAGAGGCCATATCCAGTCCTCGAAATCACAGCATAACCGGCCCGGTTATGCGAACGGCGGCCTCGCGAAAGCTCGCGGGCCGCCGCTTGTCACAGGCGATGTGGGGCTGCGCTCACGCTTCCGCAACGGCGCCGTTCAGCACCGTCACGGAGCCGCCGGCGCGCTCGATGGCCTCGCGGGCGGATTTGGACGCCCCCGCCACCTCGAAGGCGAGCTTCGCCTTGAGCTCGCCGACGCCGAGCACCTTGACGCCGTCGCGCGCCTTCGCCAGCACGCCGGCCGCGACGAGCGCGTCG
Organism: Beijerinckiaceae bacterium; assembly: GCA_035630175.1. GTDB lineage: Bacteria > Pseudomonadota > Alphaproteobacteria > Rhizobiales > Beijerinckiaceae > JAJKJG01. The sequence goes on along the minus strand of DASQLE010000429.1, from coordinate 519 downwards.
ACCGTGACGGCGGCAGCGGCGTCGAGCTTGCCGGCGTCGACCGCCTCCTGGATGCGGCCGAGATTGACCTCGTTGAGGTCGCGGGCGTTCGGCGGCGTGAAGCCGCGCTTCGGCAGGCGCCGATGCAGCGGCATCTGGCCGCCCTCGAAGCCCTTGTTGCGGTAGCCGGAACGGGCCGTCTGGCCCTTGCCGCCGCGGCCGCCCTGCTTGCCCTTGCCCGAGCCGATGCCCCGGCCGATGCGCATGCGTTCCTTGACGGCGCCGTCGTTGTCGCGGATGTCGTTCAGCTTCATGACGCCCTCCTCAGCCCGTCTCGCGGACGCGCACGAGGTGCTTGACCTTCTCGATCATGCCACGCACCGCCGGGGTGTCGGGCAAGGTCGAGGTGCGGCGGATCTTGTTGAGCCCGAGCCCGATCAGGGTCTGGCGCTGCTTGGCTTCGCGGCGGATCGGCGAGCCGGTCTGCTCGACCGTGACGGTCCCGCCCTTCTCGTTGTTCTTGGCCATCGTCGCCCCCTT
>DASQLE010000428.1:0-9475 GCA_035630175.1 Beijerinckiaceae bacterium | reverse complement strand
GCTATGGCCGACAATGTGGCCGCCCTGCACGCGGGCGATGCCGACGATGTCCTCGAAGAACTCGTGATAGTAGCGGGCATCGCCGAGGACGCGCACATATTTCGAGTCGCCGCCGAGGCCGGCCACGTCCGGCTTCACTTCGGCGTAGAAGCCGTTGCGCGGGTTCTTGCCGTTGTCGAGCGTGCTGTAGGCGAAGGTCATGCCGGCCGCCGACGTCCAGGTCTCGCCCGCCGCCTCCTTGATGGCCAGCGAGGCCTCGCCGTTGCCTTCGCAGAAGGTGCGGTTCGGCGTGCCCTCGATGCCCGGAGTGGCCGAGGGGCCGTTCAGCTGCGTATTGCCGAGCGGGACGGTGCAGTCGTTGTAGGGACGGCTGCCCTCGTTCGGGATCGTGATCTCCTGCTGATAGAGCGAGTAGCGCAGGGTAAAGCCGAACTCGTCGGTCACCGGGAAACCGAGGCGGAGCTGACCGCCGGTCGAGCGGTTCTCGTAGCGGGCATACTCGGTCTGGTCGGAATATTTCGAGAACAGATCGAAGCCGCCGGCCATGCGGTAGCCGAGCAGGTACGGCTCGGTGAACGAGAAATCGATGCCCTGCGTGCGCTCGCCCCAGCTGCCGGCGAGGCGGACGAACTGGCCGCGGCCGAGGAAGTTCGATTCGCTGACCGACACCTCGCCGATGAAGCCGTCGGCGGTGGAATAGCCGCCGGCGATGGAGAAGGCGCCGGTCGGCTGGTCCTCAACGTCGACGTTGACGACGACGCGGTCGGGCGCCGAGCCGGGCTCGTTGGTGACGCGCACCTTCTTGAAGAAGCCGAGGCTGTTCAGCCGGCGCTCGGCCCGGTCCATGAGGACCTTGTTGTAGGCATCGCCCTCCGACACATCGAACTCGCGGCGAACCACGTAATCGCGCGTGCGCGTGTTGCCGCGGACGTTGATGCGCTCGATGTAGACGCGCGGGCCTTCTTCCGTGACGTAGGCGAGATTGATGGTGCCGGTCGCCGGGTCGCGCTGACCGGCCGGGCGCACCTGCGCGAAGGCGTAGCCGCGGCGGGCCACCTCGGTGGTCATCCCGGTCAGCGACTTCTCGACGGCTTCGGCGTCGTAGACCTGGCCCGGCGACGTGCGCACCTGACGGCGCAGGTCGGCCTCGCTCACATCCGGGATGCGCGATTCGACCTGGACGCTGCCGACGCGGTATTGCTGGCCTTCTTCGACCGCGATGGTGAGGATGTAGCCGCCGCGCGCCGCGTCGAACTGGGCATCGGTCGAGACGACGCGGAAGTCGGCATAGCCGTTCTTCAGGTAGTAGCGCCGGATCAGCTCCTGGTCGGAGGCGATGCGATCGGGATCGTAGATGTCGTTGCTCTTGAACCAGCTCAGGAAATTCATCTCGCTGGTGGTCATGAGGCCGCGCAAGCGCGACGACGAGATGGCATTGTTGCCGACGAAGCGGATCTCGCGCACGCCGGTCTTGACGCCCTCGACGATCGTGTAGACGACGTCGACCCGGCCGTTCGGCAGCTCGACGATGCGCGGCGTCACCGTGGCGAAGCCGCGGCCGGTGCGCTGGTAAATCTCGCGGATGCGGGCCGCGTCGGCCTCGAGCATCGCCTGGGTGAACGGCCCGCGCGCCTTGGCCTGGACCTCGCCCTCGAGCACTTCGCGCGGAACCTTGCTGCTGCCCTCGAAAACGACCCGGTTGATGGTGTTGTTCTCGCGGACCGTGACGACGACCTGCGCGCCGCGGCGCGCGATGCGGACGTCGGAGAACATGCCGCTGGCCAAGAGGCTGCGGCGCGCCTCCTCGAGCGAGCCGGAACCGCTGCCCGTCACGTACGAGCGCACGGTCTCGGTATCGACGCGGCGATTGCCTTCCACGACGATCTGCTGCGCCGAGGCGCTGCCGGCGATCGTCAGGGAAGCCGCCATCGCAAAAGCCGCGACGGCAACGTTTCTGGCCGAACTCCGCCGGCTTACCCGCGTCGTCAATGTCATCAACTGGCCCGTATCGTTTTTCGTTGTCGCGGGGTCACCCCACGAGTCGGTTGGCGCGAACCACCCGAACCTTTCTGGTCGATCCCGCTTCTACCGGGATTCTAGGGTCCTGCAAACGACGGGGCCGGCGTCGCGGGGCGAATTTCCGGGGGCCGTGGCCTTCAGGTCACGTTCCGCGGCCGCCCGAGGAGCTGAGATGGACGATGTCGTTCCAGGTGGCGAACAGCATCAGCATGACGACGATGGCAAGGCCGATGCGGAAGCCGATCTCCTGGGCGCGCTCGCTCAAGGGACGGCCGAGCGCCGCCTCGATCGCATAGAACAAAAGGTGACCCCCATCGAGCAGGGGAATCGGGAACAGGTTGATGAGGCCGATCGAGACCGACAGCACCGCGACAAGGCTGATGAGCGCCGCGATCCCGCCCATTGTGGCGACCTGCCCGGAGACCTGAGCGATCCGGATCGGGCCCGACAACTGGTCCGCCGACTCGCGCCCGACGATCAGCTTGCCGAGATAATCGAACGTCCGCTCGACCACGTACCAAGTCTCGTGGACGCCGACCCCGAGGGCTTCGACCGGCCCGTAGGTGACGCGCTGGACGTCGTTCGGGTCCTTGGACCCCTGCAGCCCGAGAAGGCCGATGCGCTGCTTGCCGAACGGCGTCTCGGTCTCGCGGATGTCGGGGGTGGCGCTCAAGGTCACGGGTGCGCCGCCCCGATCGACGGCCACGCTGAGCGCATCGCCGGCGCTGGCGCTGATGATGCGCTGCATGTCGGCGAAGCTCGCGATCGTGCGCCCGTTGATGGAACGGACGAGGTCGCCCGGCTGGAACCCGGCCCGCTCGGCGGCGCTGCCGGCCTGCACGACCTCGATGCGCGGCGCCAGGACGGAGCGGCCGCCGATGAAGGCGATGCCGGCGAAGACCAGGATGGCGAGCAGGAAATTGGCGACAGGCCCCGCCGCCACGATGGCGGCCCGCTTGCCGACCGCTTGGTGATGGAAGCTGACGGCGCGCTCGGCGGGCGTCATGCGCGCCAGGGTCTCGGGATCCGGCGTGCTGGTGGCGTTGATGTCGCCGGCGAACTTGACATAGCCGCCGAGCGGGATCGCCGAGATCTTCCAGCGCGTGCCGTGGCGGTCGTTCCAGCCGACGAGTTCCGGGCCGAAGCCGATCGAGAAGGCCGTCACCCCGACGCCGCACCAGCGCCCGACGAGAAAGTGCCCCAACTCGTGGATGAAGACCACGATGGTCAGCACGAACAGGAAGGGCAGGAGATAGCCCCACAGAAGGGAGCCCGTCGCTCCGCCCACCGCTCCCAAGAATTCCATCATCCCTCTCCCGGACGGCGTTCAGCCTGTCCGTATCTGGAGCCGATGCATCATGCTCGACTTCCTTAAAATGAATCACGTTCCTGCGTTTCGACCGATACGATCAAAACGCATTGTGATCTATGGCGCGGCGAAGGCGGCGCCCGCCAGGCGCTCCCGCGCAAGTTGTCGCGCCTCGCGGTCGATGGCGAGCGCCTCCTCGACGCCCGAAGGCGGTCGCCCCTCCCTCGATACAGCAAGTTCGCAGGTTTCCTCAACAATCCGCGCGATCTCGAGAAAGCCGATGCGGCCGGCCATGAAGGCCTCCACGGCGATCTCGTTGGCGGCGTTGAGGACGGTGGGCGCCGCCCCTCCCTCCTGCAAGGCCGCGCGGGCCAGGGCAAGGCACGGAAAGCGAAGCTCGTCCGGCGGCTCGAAGGTGAGGCTGCCGATGGCGCCGAGGTCGAGCCGGGGCACCGGCGTATCGAGGCGGCCGCCGGCGCCGAGGCAATGGGCGATCGGGATCCTCATATCCGGCACGCCGAGTCCCGCGGTGACCGAGCCGTCGCGCCATTGCACGAGCCCGTGCACGATCGATTGGGGATGGACGACGACCTGCAGACGGCTGGCCGGCAGCCCGAACAGATGATGCGCCTCGATCAGCTCGAGACCCTTGTTCATGAGGGTGGCCGAGTCGATGTTGATCTTGGCGCCCATGGCGTAGGTCGGGTGCGCGGAGGCCTCGGCCGGCGTCGCGGCGCGCATGCGCTCGCTGGACCACGTCCTGAAAGGGCCGCCGGACGCCGTCAGGATCAGGGCGACGACGTCGTCGATCGAGCCCGCCGCAAGGGCCTGGTGGAGGGCGTTATGCTCCGAATCGACAGCCAGGATGGCGGCCCCGACCCGGCGCGCCTCGCCCATGAACGCGTGCCCCGCGCAGACCAGCGTCTCCTTATTGGCGAGCGCGATCTTGCGTCCCGGTTTGAGAGCGGCGTGGGTCGGCTTCAGCCCGGCGGCGCCGCTGATGGCCGACAGGACGATGTCGGCGTCGCGCTCGACGGCTTCGAGGACGGCTCCCTCTCCGGCCCCGCAGGCGATGCGGCTCCCCGACAGTTCCGCCTTGAGGTCCGGCCCGCCCGTCTCGTCGGCGAGGGCGGCGAAACGCGCGCCGAGGGTCTTGGCGAGACGGGCGAGCGCGGCGGCATCGCGCCCGCCGACCACCGAGCCGACCGCGAAGCGGGCGCGATGGCGGAGCAGGATGTCCGCCGCCGAGCGTCCGACCGACCCCGTCGCGCCCAGAATGGTGACGATGTCCATGCCCGCCCGCCCTCAGGTCCGCGCCAGCACGACGGCGAGCAGGCCGGCGCCGGTCAGGAGCGCGACCGCCCAGAACCCGTCGAGACGGTCCATGACGCCGCCGTGGCCGGGGATGAGCCGGCCGGAATCCTTCACGCCGAAGCGCCGCTTGAGGGCGGATTCGCCGAGGTCGCCGAGTTGACTGAGGACGGAGGCGAGCGCCGACAGGATCGCGATCGCCCAGAGACCGAGCGGCGGCGTCCATCCCCAGCGCTGCGCCGCCGCCGGCACCGCGATCCCGGCCAGGGTCCCGGCCAGCAGCCCTCCGCCGAATCCCGACCAGGTCTTCTTGGGACTGACGCTGGGCCACAGCTTGGGTCCGCCGAGCCGGCGGCCGGTGAAATAGGCGGCGATGTCGGTGGTCCAGACGACGGCGAACATCCACAGCACTGCGACGATGCCGAGATCGGGATGCCCGCGCACAGCCGGCGGCACGACGACGAGAACGGTGGCGCAGGCGAAGGCCGCCGCCGCCCACAGCCGGTCGCGCCCCGTCGCGCCGAGAAACAGGGCCAGGGCGAGGCCCAGGCCGAACAGGGCAACTCCGGTCGCCAGCGAAACCGGGGACAAGTAGGCGCCCGCGAGGGCGACGAGGCCGAGGCCGGAGACGAGTTGCAGCGTCCAGCGCGGCTCGACCCGCGCCATGGTGATCCACTCGCCGAGAACGGCGAGCCCGGCAACGAGCCAGACGAGCGCGAACAGGAGCCCGCCCTGATACGTCGCGAACAGGACAACCGCCGCGAGAACGAGGGCCGAGACGACGCGCGCGCCGAGCTCCGTCGCCAGCCACCCGCGTCGCAGACCCTCCTCGGGCGAGCCTTCGACAGCCATCCTCACCCGGCCTTGGCGCTCAATCCACCGAAGCGGCGCTCGCGGCCGATATACTGATCGAGGGCGGCCTTGAACGCGGCGTGATCGAAGTCCGGCCACAGATCCGGCAGGAACACGAACTCGGAATAAGCGCTCTGCCAGGGCAGGAAGTTGGACAGACGCTGCTCGCCGGACGTGCGGATGACCAGATCCGGATCCGGAATGCCGTCCGTGTCGAGGGCACGCGCGATCGTCGCGGGCTCGATGGCGTCGGGATCGAGCCGCCCCTCCTTGACAGCGCGGGCGATGGCGCGCACGGCGCGGGCGATCTCCTGTCGGCCGCCGTAATTGAACGCCACGACGAGGACGAGGCCGCTGTTGCCGCGGGTCAAGTCCTCGGCCTCGTTGAGGAGAGCGAACAGATCCGGGCGCAGTCCCTCGCGGTCGCCGATGACGCGGACACGGATGTTGTGGGCGTGGAGTTCCGCCAGATCGTTGCGGATGAAACGCTTCAGGAGGGCCATGAGGTCGGCGACCTCTTCGGCCGGCCGGCTCCAGTTCTCGGTCGAGAAGCTGTAGAGGGTGAGATAGCGGATGCCGAGCTCGGCGGCCGAGCGCACCGTCCGCCGCACGGCCTCGACGCCGCGTCGATGGCCCTCGATGCGGGGCAGGCCACGCTTGGCCGCCCAGCGGCCGTTGCCGTCCATGATGATGGCGACGTGGGCAGGCGCTCTCTCGGTCAAGTCGTCCGGGCCGATCGCTGCCGGGCGAAAAGGTTCAGCGGCCATGGCGTCCATGCACGCATTACACGTGCATGATCTCCTTCTCCTTGGTGGCGAGCACGGAATCGATCTCTTCAACCGTCTGGTCGGTCGCCTTCTGCACCTGCTCTTCGTGGCGGCGCTCCTCGTCCTCGCTCAGGTTGCCGTCCTTCTTGAGCTTCTTCAGGAGGTCGATCCCGTCGCGCCGCACGTGACGGGCGGCGATGCGGGCCTCCTCGGCATATTTGTGGGCGACCTTGGCCATCTCCTTGCGGCGCTGCTCGGTCATCTCCGGGATGCGCAGGCGGATGGTCTGGCCTTCGGTGAGCGGATTGAGACCGAGATCGGAGTCACGGATCGCCTTCTCGACCGCGTGCACCAAGCTGCGGTCCCATACCGAAACGCTGAGGAGGCGCGGCTCCGGCACGCTGACGGTCGCGACCTGGTTGATCGGCATCGCCGAGCCATAGGCGTCGACATGAAGGGGATCGAGGAGGTTGGCCGAGGCCCGGCCCGTGCGCAGGCTGGCGAGATCGTGCTTGAGGGCGTTGACCGCGCCCTGCATACGCCGCTTGATGTCGTTGAGGTCGAACGTCGTCACAGCCATGGTTTCACCTTGACGCCAGCTCATACTCCCCGCCCCTCATCCTGAGGTGCGAAGGCCAAAGGCCTGAACCTCGAAGGACATACCGCGGTGGTGCGTGCTTCAGGGCTCGCACCTCAGCGTGAGGAGGTCTGGGGTAAATCTCCGAGCATTCGGGCTTACGCCGTGCCTGCTTGAGCATCAAGGGGCAACGATCGTCGCGCGCGCGCTGCCGTCGAGGATGCCGGCGACGGTGCTCGGCGGATGGATGCAGCCGACGATCACGCGCAGCTTGTTCTCCCGCGCCAGCGCGAAGGCGGCGGTGTCCATCACCTTGAGGTCGCGGGCGATCGCCTCGTCGTGGGTGAGCCGGTCGTAGCGAACCGCGTTCGGATCGGTCTTGGGATCGGCCGAATAAACGCCGTCCACCCCGGTCGCCTTGAGCACGGCGTCGCATTTCAGCTCGGCGGCGCGCAGGACGGCGGAGGTGTCGGTGGTGAAGAAGGGATTGCCGGTGCCGCCGGCCAGCACGACCACCTGGCCCTTGTCGAGATAGTGGAGAGCCGGCTGGCGGGCATAGGTCTCGCAGATCGTCGGCATGGAGACGGCCGACATGGTGCGGGCGGAGACGCCGGCAGCGTTAAGGGCCGTCTCGAGGGCGAGCGAGTTCATGACCGTCGCCAGCATGCCCATGGAATCCGCGGTGGCCCGGTCGATCCATCCGGCCGCGCTCATGCGGGCGCCGCGGATGATGTTGCCGCCGCCGACCACAAGCGCGATCTCGAAGCCGGCCTCGCTCGCCTTCGCGATGTCCCCCGCCAGGCTCGACAGCGTCTGCGGGTGCAGCCAATAGCCGTCGGGCGCGATGAAGGCTTCGCCCGAGAGCTTCACCAGAACGCGTCGCAAGGGCGTGTCCATGCGGAATCTCCCGCTCGCCTCAGGGAATCGGAAAAAGGCGGCGGCGCCGCCGCCTTCGAGGGTCAGGCCTGGACGAGTTTCTTGCCGACGCCGGACTGGGCCGCGACCTCGGCCGCGAAGTCGGTTTCTTCCTTCTCGATGCCCTCGCCGAGCGCGTAGCGCACGAAGGCGACGAGCTTGACCGGTCCGCCGACCCGGCCTTCCGCCTCCTTCAGCACCTGCCCGACCGACTTGGCCGGCTCGTGCACGAAGCCCTGCTCAAGCAGCGTGACCTCCTTGTAGTAGCTCTTGAGGCCGCTCTCGACGATCTTCCCGAGCACGTTGTCGGGCTTGCCGGCATTCTTCTCGCGCAGGATGGCGCTTTCGCGCTCGACCGTCTGAGGGTCGATGCCCGAAGCGTCCACGGCCGTCGGGTTGAGGGCGGCGATGTGCATGGCGATCTGGCGGCCGAGCGCCGAGAGCTGCGTCACGTCGCCGGCCGATTCGAGGGCGACGAGCACGCCGATCTTGCCGAGCCCCTCGTTGACCGCGTTGTGCACGTAGCTGGCGATGACGCCCTTGGCGACTTCGAGCTTGGCGACACGGCGCAGCGTCATGTTCTCGCCGATGGTGGCAACGAGCTCCTGCAGGCGCTCGCGCACCGTCGTCTGGGCGCCCGGGAAATGGGCTGCTTCGAGACCCCCGACGGTGCCGTCGCCCATGAGGGCGATCTTGGCGGCCTCGCGAGCGAAGGCCTGGAAGGCGTCGTTGCGGGCCACGAAATCGGTCTCGGCGTTGACCTCGACGATCGCAGCGGTGCGGCCCGCCGATTCGACCGCGATGAGGCCTTCGGCGGCGACGCGCCCGGCCTTCTTGGCGGCCTTGGACAAGCCCTTCTTGCGCAGCCAATCGACGGCCGCCTCGATGTCGCCGTTCGTTTCGGCGAGGGCGGCCTTGCAATCCATCATGCCCGCGCCGGTCTTGTCGCGGAGCTCCTTCACCATCGCGGCGGTGATGTTCGCCATGGCTGGTCCTTTCATTTTGTCGACAGGGCGAAGCCCGGCCGCTCGCGAGAACGCCGGGCCATCGGATCGGTTCGTTTCGCTTCCGGCGCCTCGGGCGTCAGGCGGCCTCGATCAGGGTCCGCGCCTGGGCGAGCCAGTTGTCGCGATCGATGCGGCCGTGCAGCTTGAGGTCGGCATCGATCCGCGTGACGTCCTCCGGCTTCATCGCCGCCAGTTGCCAGTAGTGATAGATGCCGGCGTCGTTGAGCTTCTTCTCGAGCTGCGGCCCGACGCCCGTCAGCTTGGTGAGGTCGTCCGGGGCGCCGCGCGGGGCGGTGAGCTGCTCGAAATTCGCGGTCTGCTCCTCGGCGACATTGGCGTTCGCCGCCGGCAGCTCCTCGACGGTCGGCGTCTCGGCGGCGCCGATATCGATGCCGAGCTCGCCCTGGCTGCGCGAGATGCCGTCGATGGCGGCGCGCGCGATGAGATCGCAATACAGCGAGATCGCCCGACCGGCGTCGTCGTTGGCCGGCACCGGGAAGGTGATGCCGTCCGGATCGCAATTGGTGTCGACGATCGCCGCCACCGGAATGCCGAGCCGCTTCGCCTCGCTGACGGCGAGCTGCTCCTTGTTGGTGTCGATGACGAACAGGAGGTCGGGCGTGCCGCCCATGTCCTTGATGCCGCCGAGCGCCTTCTCGAGCTTCTCCTTCTCGCGCGACAGCATGAGGCGCTCTTTCTTGGTCAGGCCGCCGCCGCC
>DASQLE010000427.1:0-3698 GCA_035630175.1 Beijerinckiaceae bacterium | reverse complement strand
GCGCGACCTCGTCGGCGACGTGTCGCGGGACCTCGTCGAAGCCATCAAGCCGGCCGGCGTCGATGTCGCGTTCGACCTCGCTCCGCTGGCGCTCGCCGGCGACAAGGCGGCGCCGCTCGCCCTCCTGGTCAGCGAGCTCGTCGGCAACGCCCTGCGCCATGCGTTCCCGGACGGAGGCGGGCGGCTCGTGGTCAGCGCCGGGGCCGACGGCGATCTGCGCATCGTCGTCGCGGATGACGGGCCGGGCCTTGCGGCGCACGGCTCGTCCGAGGAGAGCTTCGGCAAGACCCTGATCGCCATGCTGGCCCGCCAGCTGCGCGGCGAGATCGCCTGGGAGGACGCCGCGCCGGGCACGCGCGCCGTTGTCGTCATCCCCCTCGATGACGGGGACCTCAAGGCGAGCGGACGGTAATCGCGCCATCGCTTGCAAGAAGGTGAGCATGCTGCTTCATCCGAAAGGCGGGATCCGCTTTCGGCGGCATGCTCCGACATTCGTCAGGACCGGCGTTCGGCCTTGAGCCGATAGAGCGCCTCGAGGGCCTGTTTCGGCGTCATCTCGTCGGGATCGATGGCGTCGAGCGCCTCGCGCAAGCGATCGACCTCGGGGGCGGATGCGGCGGGACGGGCGGCGGCGAAGAGCGGCAGGTCGTCGACGAGGGCGCGCTTCGGCCGCTCCCGGTCGGCCCGCTCGAGCTCGCCGAGGATCGTCTTGGCGCGGTCGATGACGCTCCGTGGGAGGCCGGCGAGGCGCGCCACCTGCAGGCCGTAGGAGCGGTCCGCCGCCCCGAGCATCACCTCGTGCAGGAACACCACGTCGCCGTTCCATTCGGTGACGCGCAAGGTCGCGTTGGCGAGCCGCGGGAGGCGCTCGGCGAGGGCGGTGAGCTCGTGGAAATGCGTGGCGAACAGGGCCCGGCAGCCATTCGCTTGGTGCAGGTGCTCGATGGAAGCCCAGGCGATCGACAAGCCGTCGAAGGTCGCCGTGCCGCGCCCGATCTCGTCGAGGATGACGAGCGAGCGCGCGCTCGCCTGGTTGAGGATGGCGGCCGTCTCGACCATCTCGACCATGAAGGTGGAGCGACCGCGCGCGAGGTCGTCGGCGGCGCCGACGCGCGAGAACAGCCGATCGACGACGCCGAGATACGCCTCGGCGGCCGGCACGAAGGAGCCCATCTGCGCCAGCACGGCGACCAACGCGTTCTGGCGCAGATAGGTCGACTTGCCGCCCATATTAGGGCCGGTGACCAGGAGGATGCGCCCGGCCTCCACGCCCGACAGGTCGCAATCATTGGCGATGAAGGCGGCGCCGCCGCGCTTCAAGGCCGCTTCGACGACCGGATGGCGCCCGCCCGTGATGCGGAAGGAAAGGCTCCCGTCGATCTTCGGTCGTGTCCAGTTAAGGCTCACGGCCAGCTCGGCGAGCGCCGCCGTGACGTCGACGACCGCGACCGCCTCCGCGGCCGCCGCGATCCGGCCCGCGTGCTCGGCGACGCGTGCAGCGAGGTCGTCGAAGATGCCGAGCTCGAGGCTTAAGGAGCGGTCGGTCGCCGAGGCGATCTTCGCCTCGAGCTCACTGACCGCGAGGCTCGAGAAGCGCATCGAGCCGGCCATGGTCTGGCGGTGGACGAAGGTCTCGTTCCAGGGGGCTTTGAGGAAATCCCCGCCGGCCGCCTGCGGCACCTCGACGAAATAGCCGAGCATGCCGTTGTGCTTGATGCGCAGCGTGCGGCAGCCGGTCTCGGCGGCGTAGCGGGCCTGCAGCGCGGCGATGAAACGACGCGAATCGTGGCCGAGCTCGCGCGCCTCGTCGAGGGCGGCGTCGCAGCCGGGCCGCACGAAGCCGCCGTCGCGCTTCGACAAAGGCAGGTCGTCGGCGAGGATTGCGGCGAGCGCCTCGGCGAGATCGGTCCCGGCCGCGGCGAGCGCCGCGCTCGCTTCAGAGAGCTCGTCCGGCAATTCGTCGGCGCCGGCCAGGGCGCGGCCGATCTCCGCGGATGCCACGATGCCGTCGCGCAGGCAGGCGAGGTCGCGAGGGCCGCCCCGGCCGAGGCTGAGCCGAGCCAAGGCCCGCGCCATGTCGGGCGCGCGCAGGAGGATGCGCCGCAGGCGCTCGCGCTCGATGCTCCGCTCGACCAGCCACGCCACCGCCTCGTGACGGCGTCCGATGGCGGCGATGTCGGTGAGCGGGCCGCTCAGGCGCTCCGTGAGGAGCCGCGCCCCGCCGGGCGTCAACGTCAGGTCGATGGCGGCGAGAAGGCTGCCGCTGCGCTCGCCCGCCAGCGTGCGCGTGATCTCGAGGTTGGCGCGGGTCGCGGCGTCGATGGCGAGCGTCGCGCCCGCTGTTTCCCGGCTCGGCGGCGACAGCGACGGCCGGCGCCCGAACTGGGTGCGCTCGATGTAAAGGAGGGCGCTGCCGGCAGCGGCGATCTCGGCGCGGCTGAAGGTGCCGAAGGCATCGAGGGCGGCGACGCCGAAAACCTCCTTGATGCGCCGCTCGGCGGAGGCCGGGTCGAGCCCTTCCCGGGCGAGCGGCGTCACGGCCGCGCGCGTCTCGCGCCACAGATCCGCGAGGGCCGGATCGTCGTGGACGGCCTCCGGCAGGACGATCTCGCTCGGATCGAGGCGGGCGATCTCGGCGGCGAGGCCGTCCGTGTCCGTCTCGCTGACGAGGAAGCGCCCGGTCGAGATGTCGATGGCGGCGAGCCCAAAGACGGAAGCGCTGTCCGAGAGGCGCCGCCGCGCCACGGCGACGAGGAGGTTGGCGCGCGCCGGATCGAGCAGGTTGTCCTCGGTGATGGTGCCGGGGGTGACGAGCCGCACCACGTCCCGGCGCACGACCGACTTGTTGCCGCGCTTCCTCGCTTCCGCGGGATCCTCGGTCTGCTCGCACACGGCGACGCGATGGCCGAGGCCGATGAGGCGCTGCAGATAATCGTCGGCGCGCTCGACCGGGACGCCGCACATGGGGATGTCGGCGCCCGCGTGCTTGCCGCGCTTGGTCAGGACGATGCCGAGCGCCCGGCTGGCGGTCTCCGCGTCGGCGAAGAACAATTCGTAGAAATCGCCCATCCGGTAGAACAGGAGGCTGTCGGGATTCGCCGCCTTGATCTCCAGGTACTGCACCATCATCGGCGTGACGCGCGCGTCGTCGGGGGCGAGCGGCCCGGCAGCGGCCGTGTCGCGATCGGCGGGCGGGGCCGGGGGCTGCGACGCCCGCGCCGCCGGAGCGGGTCGTGTCCTCATGCGGCGACAGCTAGCAGCTTGCGGCGCGGCTTACAGCGGGACCGACGGGTTATTCACCGAGCGGCTTGCCGCAGCTCACTTCTCGTCGAAGAAGTCGACGTCGCCGTCCTCGAGATCGTAACGGGCGCCGACGATCCTGAGCTTGCCCGCCCGCTGCGGCTCGAGCAGCAGCGGCTCGGTGGCCGAGCGCAGGCGGCTGACCACCCGCCGCACGTTCTCGCGCACGGCGTTGTCGAGGAGATCGCCCGACTGCGCCTGCGCCTTGATCACGGCGGGCAGGATCGGCTCGATCATCTGGCCGATGGCGCCCGGGAAGGTGGCGTTGTCCTTGACGACCTTGACGGCCGCATCGACGGCGCCGCAGCGCTCATGGCCGAGGACGAGGACGAGCGGCACGCCGAGCTCGGCGACCGCATATTGAATGCTGCCGAGCGCGGTCGTGTCGACGGTGTTGC
>DASQLE010000426.1:0-2868 GCA_035630175.1 Beijerinckiaceae bacterium | reverse complement strand
GGCCACATGCAGCAGACCGTCGGCGCCTTCGGCCGCGTCGAGTCGGCCCTGACCTTCTTCATCTCGGCCTACACCACCCTCGCCGACTACAAGGCGGTGATCGACCGCCTGACCACCTTCGAGGCGGCCATCGCCAGCGTGCGCAAGGGCGCCGCCGCCGGCGGGCGGGTGGCGCTCGCCGAGGGATCGGGCGCCGAGCTCCGCCTCGACGACGTCGACGTGCATCTCCCCGATGGGCGCCAGCTGCTGCGCGCCGACGGCATGACGCTGCGGCCCGGCGAGAGCACCCTCCTGACCGGTCCCTCCGGCTCCGGCAAATCGACGCTGTTCCGCGCCATCGCCGGCATCTGGCCGTTCGGGCGCGGCGATATCACGGTCCCGCACGGGGCCAGCATGATGCTGCTGCCGCAGCGGCCCTACATCCCGATCGGCACCCTGCGCGGCGCCGTCACCTATCCGGGCGTCGAGGGCGCCTACCCGGACGCGGCGTTGGCGGAGGCCCTCAAGGCCGTGCGCCTGCCGCATCTCGTCGACCAGCTCGACCGCGAAGACAATTGGGGCCAGCGCCTATCGGGCGGCGAGCAGCAGCGCCTCGCCATCGCCCGCGCGCTCCTGTCGCGGCCCGACTGGCTGTTCCTCGACGAGGCGACCGCCGCCCTCGACGAGCCGACCGAGGAAGCGATCTACGGGATGCTGCGCGAGCGGCTGGCGGGCACCACCATCGTGTCGATCGGCCACCGGTCGACCCTGGCCGCCTTCCACGACCGCCGGCTCGACCTGACGCCCGGCCGCGACGGCATCTTCTCGCCCGTCGACCTGCGCGCGTCCGTGCCGGCGCAATAGCGCCGGGCCGGCAGTCGCATCGTTGTCCGCTTCATTGGCGCCGCCATGCTGACGCGTTAAGCTCGACGGTGCGCCAGAAGGCCGGCACCGTCGCGGCTGTCCGCCGGCCCGGATGTGTGAGATGCAATGCTGATCATCGGCAACGACGCGGTCGCCGACATTCTGACCATGGCCGACTGCATTCGGGTGCAGGAGGAAGCGTTCAAGAAACTGCCGGCGGGAGGCGCGATCCACCGTCCGCGCATCGACATGTATTTCCCCTGCGAGCGGGAGGACGGTTACTTCCGCTGGGGCTCCATGGAAGGCGCCAACGACGGCTATTTCGCCATCCGCATGAAGTCGGACATCATCACCTGGCCGAAAACGCCGGACGGCGGCTGGACCGAGGACAAGCATTGCCGCGAGCCAGGCACCTACTGCGGCGTGATCTTTCTCGTCTCGACCGGAATGCGGAGCCGCTCGCCTTCATCAACGACGGCGTGCTGCAGCACATGCGCGTCGGCGGCGGCGCCGGCATCGGCACCAAGTATCTGTCGCGCGAGGATTCGCATGTCGTCGGCATGCTGGGCTCGGGCGGCATGGCGCGCACCTTCCTCGAAGCCTTCGCCTGCGTGCGCGACATCAAGCAATGCAAGGTGTACAGCCCGACGGCCAAGAACCGGGAGGCTTATGCCGAGGAGATGGCGAGGCGCCTTGGCATCGAGGTGCAGGCGGTCGGCAGCCCGCGCGAGGCGCTACGCGGCGCCGACATCGTCTCGTCGGCCACCGACAGCATGGAGCCCGTCTATGACGCCGACTGGCTCCAGCCCGGCCAGCATGTGACCAATCTCGGCCGGCGCGAGATGCCCGACGCGGCCATGAGCCGCTTCGACGTGGTCGTGCGGCAGGGGACGGCGGGCCTGGAGATGAAGCAGTCCGACCGCTTCCAGGCCGAGCGCGGGCTTTCGCCGGCGGCCTTCATCGGCGGCAGCGCGGACGAGATGAAGCGCATCCCGGAGCGGAATCGGCAGCCTGGCTTCGGAGGCGACTCGCCGGACTTCACCGACCGGGGCAAAGGCGGAGACAAGCCGGATTTCGCCGATCTTGTCACGGGCCGATGCCGCGGCCGCACGAGCCGCGACCAAATCACCTTCTACCGCAATGTCGGCAACCAGGGTCTGCAGTTCTCGGCCGTCGGCGGCTGGGTCTATGCGGAGGCCGTGCGGCGGGGCCTCGGCCGCGACATCCCGACCGATTGGTTTCTTCAGGATATCAGGGACTAGGGCTCTGGGAGCTCGGCAAAAGGAGAGGAAAACCATGCTCGGGCGACGCATGCTCGCTGCCGCCTTGACGGCGACCATCGCCAGTCTGGCGGCGCTGCCGTCAGCGCTGGCGCAATCGGTCGAGGCTTTCTACAAGGGCAAGCAGGTCAGCATTCTGATCGGTTTCGGGCCGGGCGGCGCCAACGACGCCTGGGCGCGCTCGCTCGCCCGCCATATGGGCAAGCACATACCGGGCAATCCGACGCTGGTGCCCCAGAACATGCCGGGCGCCGGGACGCTGAAGCTCGCCAACCACCTTTACAATCTGGCGCCGAAAGACGGGTCCGTGTTCGGTCTCATCAACCGGGGCATCCCGCTCGAGCCCCTTCTCGGCGGCGACGCCACGCAGTTCGATCCGTTGAGAATGAATTGGATCGGCAGTCCCGACAAGGACACGACGGTCTGCGCGGCGCGCAAGGATGCGCCCGTGCAAACGATGCACGACCTGTTCACGAAAGAGCTCGTGGTGGGCGCCACCGGATCGGGAGCCGACACGGCGATCTATCCGGAGTTCCTGGCCGAGTTCCTCGGCATGAAGTTCAAGACCATCAAGGGATATCCCGGTTCGAACGAGATCGTCCTCGCCATGGAGCGGGGCGAGGTCCAGGGCATCTGCGTCGCCTACGAGTCCCTCGCCCGTCAGCGCTTGGCGCGCGAGGGCCAGATCACCATCCTGTTCCAAGCCGCCCTGGAGAAAGATCCGAGCATTCCCGGCGACATGCCG
>DASQLE010000425.1:0-2150 GCA_035630175.1 Beijerinckiaceae bacterium | reverse complement strand
AGAAGGGGCGCCGGCCTTGCGGCATCAGCGCGGCCAAGCCGCCGCGCATCAGCCCCTTCTGGCCGAGCTTGTTCATCCGCTTCATCATCGCGGACATGTCGTCGAACTGCTTCAAGAGCCGGTTCACCTCCTGCACGGTGGTGCCGGAGCCGGCGGCGATGCGGCGCTTGCGGGACGCCTTGATGATGTCGGGCTTGCGCCGCTCCTTCGGCGTCATCGAGCCGATGATGGCGGCCTGGCGCTTGAGGACCGTGGTGTCGAGGTTCGCGTTCTCGATCTGCTGCTTCATCTTGCCGACGCCGGGCAGCATGCCGAGGATGCCGGAGAGGCTGCCCATCTTGCCGATCTGCTTGAGCTGGGACGCGTAGTCCTCGAGATCGAACTGCCCCTTCTGCATCCTGGCGGCGAGCTTCTCGGCCTCGTCGCGGTCGATGGTCTCGGCGGCGCGCTCGACCAGCGACACGATGTCGCCCATGCCGAGGATGCGGCCGGCGATGCGGTCCGGGTGGAAGTCCTCCAGCGCGTCGATCTTTTCGCCGGCGCCTAGCAGCTTGATGGGGGCGCCCGTCACCGAGCGCATGGACAGGGCGGCACCGCCGCGGGCATCGCCGTCGACCCGCGTCATGACGATGCCGGAAACGCCGACGCGTTCCTGGAAGGCGCGGGCGGTGTTCACCGCGTCCTGGCCGGTCATGGCGTCGACGACCAGGAGCGTCTCGTGCGGCCGGGCCTGGGCCTTCACCGCGGCGACCTCGGCCATCAGCGCCTCGTCGATGGCGAGGCGGCCGGCGGTGTCCAGCACCACCACGTCGTAGAGCTCGCGCCGGCCGAGATCCATGGCGCGGGCGGCGATCTCGAGCGGCGTCTGGCCGGGGATGATGGGCAGGCTGGCGACGCCGGCGCGCTCGGCGAGCTGGGCGAGCTGGAGCTGCGCGGCCGGGCGCTGCACGTCGAGCGAGGCGAGCAGCACCTTCTTCCGTTCGCGGGTCTTGAGGCGGAGCGCGATCTTGCCGGAGGTGGTGGTCTTGCCCGAGCCCTGCAGGCCGACCATCAGGATCGGCACCGGGGACGGGGCGTTGAGGTCGAGGCCGCCGCCGGCATGGGCGGCGTTCTCCCCGCCGCCGAGCGCTTCCACGATGGCGTCGTGGACGATCTTGACCACCTGCTGAGCAGGCGCGACGGAGCGGAGCACCTCCTGCCCGACGGCGCGCTCGCGCACCTTGGACACGAGGTCCTTAACCACCGGCAGGGCGACGTCGGCCTCGAGCAGGGCCACCCGCACCTCGCGGAGCGCTTCGGAGACGTCCGATTCGGACAAAGCGCCGCGCCGGCGCAGCCGGGCGAACACCCCGTTCAGTTTGCTGGAAAGCGCCTCGAACATGCCGGAACCGCGGCCTTCCTTACTGGCTTACCATCTTACTGGCTTACCATCTTGCAAACCTACTTACCTCGTCGCTTGGCAGGGAGCAGAAGGCGGTCCAAGCGACGCCCCAAAACAGAACGCGCCGCTGCGCGAAGGATCGCGGAGCGGCGTAGCCACCCTTCAAGGGGCGACAGATCAAACCGGGATCTGTCCCGGAGACTATTCTTCCTAGGCCGCGCGCCGTACCCGGTCAAGGAGAACGGGGCAGGGTGAGGGCGGCGCCGTCATTTCGGCGCCAGCACCATGATCATCTGGCGGTTCTCGAGGCGCGGCATCTGCTCGACCTTGATGGTCTCGCCGAGCTCCTGGCGGATGCGCTCCAGCACCTTGATGCCGAGATCCTGGTGGGCCATCTCGCGGCCCCGGAAGCGGAGCGTCACCTTCACCTTGTCGCCCTCGCCGATGAAGGACTTCATCGCGCGCATCTTCACGTCGTAGTCGTGGTCGTCGATGTTGGGGCGGACCTTGATTTCCTTGATCTCGACCGTCTTCTGCTTCTTGCGCGCCTCGTTGGCCTTCTTCTGCTGCTCGTACTTGTACTTGCCGTAATCGAGGATCTTGGCGACGGGCGGGACGGCGTTGGGGCTGATCTCGAGCAGGTCGAGACCCGCTTCGTAGGCGCGCATGAGCGCGTCGCGCGCCGACATCACGCCGAGCATCTCGCCGTCCTGGTCGATGAGGCGCACCTGGGGGACGCGGATGTCCTCGTTGACGCGCGGCCCGTCGC
>DASQLE010000424.1:0-6478 GCA_035630175.1 Beijerinckiaceae bacterium | reverse complement strand
GGCGTGAAGACCGGCAATATCGACGAGTCCGGCTTCGGCCTGGTCGGCTCGGCGGTGCAGAACGGGCAGCGGCTGATCGTCGTCGTCAACGGCCTCAAGACCGGCCGCGATCGGGCCAACGAATCGCGCAAGCTGCTCGACTGGGGCTTCCGCGCCTTCGAGCCGCGCGAGCTCTTCGCCGCCGGCGGGCCGATCGGCGAGGCGCGCGTGTTCGGCGGCGACCAATGGGCCGTCCCGCTCGTGGCCAAGAAACCCGTGCGCATCCTGATGCCGCGCGGCTCCGGCGAGCGCGTCGCGGCGCGCATTGTCTATACCGGTCCCTTGCGCGCGCCGGTGCAGAAAGGCGCCGAGGTGGCGCGGCTGCGCGTGACGCGCGGCGATGTCCAGGCCCTCGACCTGCCGCTCTATGCCGGCGACGACATCGGCGCCGGAACGCTGACGCAGCGCGCCATCGACGGCCTGCTGGAGTTCGGGACCGGCCTCGTGCGCGGCGCCTTCGCGCGCATCTGAGCGTAGATCAGATGCGTTGATCGCCCGATCAAAACGCATAAAACGTGATCGATTCTAAGGAGTTGAGCATGATGTTCTTCCGGAAAGCGGCGACCACTTTTCGGCATCATGCTCTAGCGTGAGCGGCCGCTTCATCACCTTCGAAGGAGGGGAGGGGGCCGGCAAGTCGACGCAGATCGCCCGGCTCGCCGATCGCCTGAAGGAGGCGGGCGTCGCGGCGATCGCCACCCGGGAGCCCGGCGGCTCGGCGAAGGCCGAGCGCATCCGCGAAAAGGTGCTCGCCGGCGCGGCCCGGCCGTTCGGGCCGTTCGCGGAGGCGCTCCTGTTCTCGGCGGCGCGCATCGATCATCTGCGCGAGACGATCCGCCCGGCGCTGGCGCGGGGCGCCTTCGTCCTGTGCGACCGGTTCTCGGATTCGACGCGCGCCTACCAGGGCGTCCTCGGCGACATCGACCCGTCGCTGATGCGCGCGCTCGAATGGGCCACGCTCGACGGCACCCGTCCCGACCTGACCTTCATCCTCGACCTGCCGGCCGAGATCGGCTTGGCGAGGGCCGCGGAACGGCGCCGCGCCGAGGGCAAGGACGCCGACCGCTTCGAAGGGGAGGGGAGGGCGTTCCACGAGCGCCTGCGCGACGCGTTCCTGGCCATCGCCCACGACGAGCCCGGCCGCTGCGTCGTCATCGACGCCGCCCGCGAGCCGGACCTCGTCGCGGGCGACATCTGGCGCTCGGTCGCCGATCGGCTATTAGGCCAGGTGCCAACCGAGTTGACCGCAAGCGATGGCTGATGCCGATGCCGGAGCCCCGCCGGACCAAGTTCCCGGCGTGCCCCATCCCCGCGAGAACCCGGCCTTGTTCGGGCACGAGGAGGCCGAACGAGCCTTTCTCGACGGCTGGCGCGCGGGACGGCTGCATCATGCCTGGCTGATCGGCGGGCCGGAAGGGATCGGCAAGGCGACGCTGGCCTATCGGATGGCGCGCTTCCTGCTGGCGAGCGGCGACGACCACGCGACCGAGAAGCGCGGGCTCGCGATCCGGGCCGACCACCCCGCCTTCCGGCAGGTGGCAGCGCAATCGCATCCCGACCTCGCGGTCGTGCGGCGCGGCCCGCGCCGCGACGGCAAAGGCTATTCGGGCGAAATCTCGGTCGCCGACGTGCGCCGCGGCCTCGCCCTGTTCGCGTCCGGGGCAGGCGGCGGGGGCTACCGGATCTGCATCGTCGACAGCGCCGACGACCTCAACCAGAGCAGCGCCAACGCGCTCCTCAAGCTCGTCGAGGAGCCGCCGGCGCGCTCGCTGTTCCTCATCGTCAGCCACGCGCCCCAGCGCGTCCTCCCGACCATCCGCTCCCGCTGCCGGCGACTGCCCTTGCGGCCGCTCGACGCGGCGAGCCTGCAGGCGGCGCTGCGCTCCCTGGGCTCGCCCTGGACGGAGCTCGACGCCGAGCGGATCGGCCGCGCGGTGGCGCTCGGCGAGGGCTCCGTGCGCCGCGCCATCCACATGCTCGACGAGGATGCGACGGCCGTCATCGACGAGGTCTCGGCGCTGCTCGCGGCGCTGCCGCGGGTCGACGGCAAGCGTGTCTTCGCCCTTGCCGAAAGCCTGTCCCGGCGCGGCGCCGAGGACGCTTTCGCGCTCGCGCTCGACACGCTGGTGCGGTGGGCGTCCGAGCAACTCGAGGCAGGGGCGGCGGCCGGACCGGCGCGCCTTGCGCCCCTTGTGGAGGTATGTGAGAAGGTCGCGCGCGCGGCGGCCGAGGTCGACACCTACAACCTCGACCGGCGGCCCCTCGTCCTGTCGATGTTCGCGGACTTGGCCGAGGCCGTGCGAGGAACGGCGGAGCCGCAGCAGCCCTTCGCTTGAGGACGGGATGGCCGAGAAGTTCTACATCACGACGGCGATCTCGTATCCGAACGGCCCGCCCCATATCGGCCATGCCTACGAGGTCATCGCCGCCGACGCCATCGCCCGCTTCAAGCGGCTCGACGGCTACGACGTCTTCTTCGTCACCGGCACCGACGAGCACGGGCTCAAGATCCAGCAGACCGCGGCGAAGAGCGGGACCACGCCGCGCGCCTTCGTCGACGCCATGGCGCCGAGCTTCCGCGCCATGGCCGAGCGCCTGTCGTGCTCCTTCGACCGCTTCATCCGCACCACCGATCCGGACCATCTGCCGTCGACGCAGGAACTGTGGCGCCGCATGCAGGCACGGGGGGACATCTATCTATCCAAATACAACGGCTGGTACTCGGTCCGCGACGAGGCTTATTACGATGAGAGCGAGCTGACGAAAGCGCCGGACGGGGCCTGGCAGGCGCCGACCGGCACGCCCGTCGAATGGGTCGAGGAGGAAAGCTACTTCTTCCGTCTCTCCGCCTACCAGGACCGGCTGCTCGAGCACTACGCGCAGCATCCGACCTTCATCGGCCCCGAGACGCGCCGCAACGAGATCGTCAGCTTCGTGCGCGGCGGGCTGCAGGACCTCTCCATCAGCCGCACCACGTTCGACTGGGGCTTGCCCGTGCCCGGCGATCCGAAGCACGTGATGTATGTCTGGATCGACGCCCTCAACAATTACGTCACGGCCTGCGGCTTCCCCGACGAGACGGCGGAGCGGTGGCGCTACTGGCCGGCGGATGTCCACATCATCGGCAAGGACATCACGCGCTTCCATACGGTCTATTGGCCGGCCTTCCTGCTGTCGGCCGGGCTGCCGCTGCCGAAGCGGGTTTTCGGCCACGGCTTCCTGTTCAACCGCGGCGAGAAGATGTCGAAGTCGGTCGGCAACGTCATCGACCCGTTCGCGCTGGCCGATGCCTACGGCGTCGACCAGCTCCGCTACTTCTTGCTGCGCGAGGTGCCGTTCGGCCAGGACGGCAACTATTCGCACGAGGCGATCGTCAACCGCATCAACGCCGACCTCGCCAACGATCTCGGCAATCTGGCGCAGCGCTCGCTGTCGATGATCGCGCGCAACTGCGACGGCGTCGTCCCCGAGCCCGGGGAGCTGACGGGCGCCGATCGCGCGATCCTGTCGGCCGCGGATGCGCTGCCGGACAAGGCGAGGGCAGCCATGCAGGACTTCGCCCTGCACGCCATCTTGGGCGAGATCTGGGGCGTCGTCGGCGAAGCGAACCGCTACTTCGCCGCCGCCGAGCCCTGGGTGCTCCGCAAGACCGACCCGGCCCGCATGGCGACGGTGCTCTACGTCACCGCGGAGGTGCTGCGGATCGTCGGCATCATGATCCAGCCGATCGTGCCGGCGGCGGCCGCGAAGCTCCTCGACCTCATCGGCATCGCCCCGGACCGGCGCGGTCTCGCCGCCATCGGGGCAGGGCAGCGCCTGCTTGCGCAATCCCGACTGATGCAACCGCAGGCGATTTTCCCGCGTTACATCGAACCGGAACCGTAAGCTTCCACAGCGAGGCCGGAGCGGAGAGGGCGATGCCAGCACCGTTCTTCATGTTCGCCACCGGCATCGAGAACAGCTGCCCGACCATCGATCACGGCCGCACCCGCGTCGACGAGATGGAGAAGTGCGGCCACTACACGCATTGGCGCACCGATTTCGAGCTGCTCAGGGATCTCGACATCTCGTACCTGCGCTACGGGCCTCCCATCCACACCACGTTCCTCGGGCCCGGGCGCTACGACTGGGCGTTCGCCGATCTCACCTTCGCCCGTCTCAAGGAGATGGACGTCGTGCCGATCGTCGATCTCTGCCACTTCGGCGTGCCGGACTGGATAGGCGACTTCCAGAACCCCGATTTCCCGACGCTGTTCGCCGGTTACGCGCGCAGTTTCGCGGAACGCTTTCCGTGGGTGCAGCTATACACGCCCGTGAACGAGATGTTCATCTGCGCGACCTTCTCGGCCGCCTACGGCTGGTGGAACGAGCAGCTCGCCAACGACAGCGCTTTCGTCACAGCGCTCAAGCACATCGTCAAGGCCAACGTGCTCGCCATGTCGGCGATCCTCGATGTGCGGCCGGACGCGCTCTTCATCCAGAGCGAGTCGACCGAGTATTTCCACGCCGAGAGCCCGAAGGCGATCAAGCCCGCCGAGATCATGAACTCGCGCCGCTTCCTGTCGCTCGACCTGAACTACGGCAAGCGCGTCGATTCGGAGATGTACGAGTTCCTCTTGGACAACGGCATGACGCGGGACGAGTACCATTTCTTCATGCGCCATCGCCTGAAGCACCACTGCATCATGGGCAACGACTACTACATCACGAACGAGCACCGCGTTGCCGCCGATGGCTCGACCCGCGCGGCCGGCGAGGTGTTCGGCTATGATCTCCTCACCGACCAGTATTACGACCGCTACAAGCTTCCCGTGATGCACACCGAGACCAATCTCAACGAGGGACCAACGGGCGAGGAGGCGGTCGACTGGCTCTGGAAGCAATGGGCCAACGTGCTGCGCGTCCGCAACGACGGCGTGCCGATCGTCGGCTTCACCTGGTATTCGCTCACCGACCAGGTGGACTGGGATACGGCCCTGCGCGAGCAGAACGGCCGCGTCAACCCGCTCGGCCTCTACGATCTCGACCGCAACATCCGGCGGGTCGGACAAAGCTACAAGCAGCTGATCCGCGACTGGCGAGAGGTGCTGCCGGCGCAGAGCGTCTGCCTGGTCGTGCCCGTGGTGCCGCCGAGCGAATACGAGGATGGGCCCGCCATACGGAACCGGCAGCTCGAGCGCGTGCGCCAACGGCACCAGGCGGTCGAGCTGCCGTCCGAAAGCTGAGAGCTGCGTCCTCGCCGCAGGCGCGCTGGGCCGGGATGAAGGCGGCTGGCCTTGAGCGCTCTGCCCGAAGCCTATAGACGCCGGATCAGCGTCCCAGGCTCCTTCGCCCCATGCTCGTCGACAGCCATTGTCACCTCGACTTTCCCGCCTTTGCCGGCCGGGTGCCGGAGGTTCTCGCCGATGCCCGCGCCGCTGGGGTCGGGCGCGTCGTGACGATCTCGACGCATGTCGGCCGCGTCGACACCTATCGCGCTCTCGCCGAAACGCATGCGGAGGTGTTCTTCTCGGTCGGCACCCATCCGCACCACGCGGCCGAGGAGACGGACGTTCCGATCGAGGAGATCGTCGCGCTGTCCGATCATGCCCGCTGCGTCGCGGTCGGCGAGGCCGGGCTCGACTATCATTACGATCGCAGCCCGCGCAACCTGCAGCAACGGGTGTTCCGCACCCATATCGCGGCGGCGCGGGCGGCGAAACTGCCGCTCGTCATCCATGCCCGCGACGCCGACGACGACATGATCGCCATCCTGAGCGAGGAGATGAGGCGAGGGGCCTTCGACGCCGTTCTGCACTGCTTCTCCTCGGGTGCAAGGCTGGCCGAGATCGGCGTCGAGCTCGGCTTCTACGTCTCGTTCTCGGGCATCGTCACGTTCAAGCGCTCGGACGCGTTGCGCCGGATCGCCGCCGCGATGCCTTTGTCGCGGCTCCTCGTCGAGACCGATGCGCCGTATCTCGCGCCGGAACCCTATCGCGGCAAGACGAACCAGCCAGCCTATGTCGCCCATACGGCGCGCGTTCTCGCCGAGGTGGTCGGCTTGCCGGCCGACGACCTGGCGCGCACGACCACCGCCAACTTCTACCGGCTGTTCGCGAAGGCCGCATCGGCGGATCGGGCGCCGAGCGAGACCGCGCTCGCATGACGCTGACCGTCACCATCCTCGGCTGCGGCTCGTCGGGCGGCGTGCCTCGCGTCGGCTCCGGCTGGGGCGCCTGCGATCCCGCCAACCCGAAGAATCGCCGGCGGCGCTGCTCCATCCTGGTCGAACGCACCGGCCAGGCCGGAACGACGACCGTGCTGGTCGACACCTCGCCGGACCTGCGCGAACAGCTCCTCGACGCGGATGTGAGGCGGCTCGACGCGGTGCTCTTCACGCATGAGCACGCGGATCACACGCACGGCATCGACGACCTCAGGCCGCTCGCCATCCACATGC
>DASQLE010000423.1:0-2727 GCA_035630175.1 Beijerinckiaceae bacterium | reverse complement strand
GGGTCTCGGGAGCCGCATGGCGTCGGCGAGGCCTGAGGTCCGGGCTCGCTGGCCGCAACCTGAGGATGACGCTTCCCGCGCCGTCATCCTCGCCGGAAGCGACAGCAAGAGTCGAGGATCTCTCGGGACGAGAATGGCGTCAGCGCATCGGCCGAGGATGAGGGCTGGGAGGGGCGCCGCTCGAATCACGAAAACGCACCGAAGTTTCCTGGAGCGGGCTGTAACGCCTGTGCCCATAATTCGGCGCATCCGCAACTGATTGTCCCTTGACTCGACGCAGCCCTTTTCTTATCTCGGCGGACAGCTTTGGCACTCATCAAAGAGAAGTGCTAACAGCTCTGGCCAGAGAGCCCTCTAAACCACTGTAACATAAGAGGAAATTCCATGCAATTCCGTCCGTTGCACGACCGCGTCGTCGTCCGCCGCATCGATGCGGAAGAGAAGACGAAAGGCGGCATCATCATCCCGGATACCGCCAAGGAGAAGCCGCAGGAAGGCGAGGTGATCGCCGCCGGGCCGGGCGCCCGCGATGAAAGCGGCAAGTTGCAGCCCCTCGACGTGAAGGCCGGCGACCGCGTGCTGTTCGGCAAGTGGTCTGGCACCGAGGTGCGCATCGACGGCGAGGATCTCCTGATCATGAAGGAATCCGACATCATGGGCGTCGTCGAAGGCGCCGCCAAAACCACCAAGAAGGCGGCGTGATCCCGCACCGCTTCGCAGGCTGACATACATCACAGGAGTCAAAGGCATATGGCTGCCAAGGACGTTAAATTCGCCTCTGACGCGCGCGAGAAGATGCTGCGCGGCGTCGAGATTCTCGCCGATGCGGTGAAGGTCACCCTCGGTCCCAAGGGTCGCAACGTCGTCATCGAGAAGTCGTTCGGCGCGCCGCGCATCACCAAGGACGGCGTCACCGTCGCCAAGGAGATCGAGCTCGCCGACAAGTTCGAGAACATGGGCGCCCAGATGGTCCGCGAGGTCGCCTCGAAGACCAACGACATCGCCGGCGACGGCACCACCACGGCGACCGTGCTCGCGGCCTCGATCGTGCGCGAGGGCGCCAAGTCGGTCGCCGCCGGCATGAACCCGATGGATCTGAAGCGCGGCATCGACCTCGCAACCGCGGCCGTTGTCGAGGACATCAAGGCGCGCGCCACCAAAGTCAAGTCGTCGGAGGAGATCGCCCAGGTCGGCACCATCTCGGCCAATGGCGATGCCAATATCGGCCAGATGATCGCCGACGCCATGCAGAAGGTCGGCAACGAGGGCGTCATCACGGTCGAGGAAGCCAAGACCGCCGACACCGAGGTCGACATCGTCGAGGGCATGCAGTTCGACCGCGGCTACCTGTCTCCGTATTTCATTACCAATGCGGAGAAGATGGTTGCCGAGCTCGAGGATCCCTACATCCTCATCCACGAGAAGAAGCTGTCGTCGCTGCAGGCGATGCTGCCGATCCTCGAGGCCGTCGTCCAGACCGGCAAGCCGCTCCTGATCGTCGCCGAGGACGTGGAAGGCGAGGCGCTCGCGACCCTGGTGGTCAACAAGCTGCGCGGCGGCCTGAAGGTGGCGGCCGTGAAGGCGCCGGGCTTCGGCGACCGCCGCAAGGCCATGCTCGAGGACATCGCCGTCCTCACGGCCGGCCAGACCATCTCCGAAGATCTCGGCATCAAGCTCGAGAACGTGACCCTGCAGATGCTCGGACGCGCCAAGCGGGTGCGCATCGAGAAGGAGAACACCACGATCATCGACGGCGCCGGCAAGAAGCCGGACATCGAGGCGCGCGTCCAGCAGATCAAGGCGCAGATCGAGGAGACCACCTCGGACTACGACCGCGAGAAGCTGCAGGAGCGTCTCGCCAAGCTCGCCGGCGGCGTCGCGGTGATCCGCGTCGGCGGCGCCACCGAGGTCGAGGTGAAGGAGAAGAAGGACCGCGTCGACGACGCTCTCAACGCCACCCGCGCGGCGGTCGAGGAGGGTATCGTTCCGGGCGGCGGCGTCGCGCTCCTGCGCGCCAAGGCTGCCGTCCAGAAGGTCAAGAGCGACAATGCCGATGTGCAGGCCGGCATCAACATCGTCGTGAAGGCGTTGGAGTCGCCGATCCGCCAGATCGCCGAGAATGCCGGCGTCGAGGGCTCGATCGTGGTCGGCAAGATCAGCGACAACAAGTCGGCGACCTTCGGGTTCAACGCTCAGACCGAAGAGTACGTCGACATGCTTCAGGCGGGTATCGTCGATCCGGCCAAGGTGGTGCGCGCCGCCCTGCAGGACGCGGCCTCGGTTGCCGGCCTTCTCGTCACGACGGAAGCCATGGTCGCCGAGTTGCCCAAGAAGGACTCGCCCCCGATGCCGGGCGGCGGCGGCATGGGCGGCATGGACTTCTAGTCCATCCGCTTGACATCGAGATGCAAGAAGGGCCCCGGAGCGATCCGGGGCCCTTTTCACTACCGGCGTTATGCTCGGTTCCGCTGACGGTCCCGAGGATTACGGCTCGGCACGGCTGCTAGGCGGCGTTCGGGCTGATACCCTTTGCTGGCAGGAACTTTGGCGAATACTTAGGCGTTTCTCGATGGATACCTGCAATTCGCGGTGTCTCGAGGAGTAACAGCCCCATGAGAAAACTCACGCTCGGGCTGGCGGCCGCGTTGCTGGCGACCGCCGCTTATGCCCAAACCACTCCGACGCCGGGTGGATCACCGGGATCGTCCGGCGGCGCCATGTCCCAGA
>DASQLE010000422.1:0-4433 GCA_035630175.1 Beijerinckiaceae bacterium | reverse complement strand
GCCGCGCTCGAACTCGTAGCGCTTGATGTCCTCGAAGCGGGGGCGGGACCGCATCAGCGCGAACGGCAGGTCGAGGAGCTCGACGGCGCGGCGGTTGCACACCTGCACGCGCAGGTCGCGATCGAACATGATGAGGCCCTGGTCCATGTTCTCCAGGGTCGCCTCGAGGACGGCGGATTTCTGCTGCACCTTGGCTTCGGCATCGGCCCGGCGCCGGGCGGCCCGGGCGATCAAGCCGCCGAACGCGATCAGGATCAGAATGACTGTGGAGACGAAGGAGGCATTGCGCAGAATGTCGCCGTGCCACGCCTCGAGCACTTCGTCCTTCGACAGGGTCGCGGAAATGATCAGCGGCTTGTCGGGAATTCCCCGGTAGGCGACGATCCGATGAATGCCGTCCGCGACGGAGATCGTTTCGAAATGTCCCGTCCGCGAGCGCGCGAGCGCGCCGAACAGCGCAGGGCTCGGCATATGGCGCCCGACATTCTCGAGAATGTACGGCTTGCGCGCCAGGAGCGTCCCGTCGCTGCGCCAAAGGACGATGCTGCCGCTCGCGCCGATGTTGATCTCATCGAACAGGCGCTGCAACTCCTCGATATCCACGTGCGCTACGACGATGAGCCGGGCCGTGGGCGTTCCCGGCGCGCCGTGTCGGGCGATGCCGGTCAGCCACCGCCGGCTGGCTCCGTCGCGCCGGGGGCGGCTGACGTAAAGATCGCGATTCGGCTCCTCGCGGTAGGCCCGGTCGACGTCGAGGTCGATGCCGTCGCCGGCTTCGCCGGTATCCTGGAGATTGAACAGGATTCGACCGTCCGCCGCGTCGATGAGCTTGACCGTCCTCACAAACGGGACGTCCTGCGCGAGCTCGGCCAGCAGAGAGATCGAGGGCTGCGTGCCAGGCTGGGCTTGCAGCCGCCGGCCCTCGTGGAGGGCCGCATGAAGGAGCGTCTCGATGGCATCGACCTTGCGGACCAGCAGCTTTTCCAGGACGAGCGCGAGGTTCTCGATGGACCCAATCGCCGCATCGAGAGTCCGCGAGCGCGATTGCAGAGAGATCCAGGCGGTGACGAGCACTAAGCCGAGCGATGCGACAGCGATGCCGGCCCAGATCAGGAACAGGAACGACCTTCGGTCATGGCGCCGCCAGACCGATGCGCGCCTCTGGGTCCGGCCGCTTTCGCCGATTGGCTCGGAGCCGCCGGACATCGTTCCCCCCTGTGCCGACGCGTCCACGAAGCCGGATGATCGGCGACAACGGATGACAAAGTCTTAAAAGCGGTGCGGAGCCCTGGCATCCGTCGCACCGGCGGCGGCCTTGCGCCGAGGGGTTCCGCGAGACGTGCCGCCTGTCGCCGAAGCCAGCTTGACGAGACGCAAGGGGTTGGGCGACGGTCTCGGCGGCAAGCACAACATCGGAGCGGCCGATGCCCGCCCAGACTTTCGCGCTGGCGGCGCAGGACGAGCGCCACAGCAGCATCATCGCCGACCAAGGCTCGGTCACGCCCGCGGTTCTGGCAGCGATGGAGGGCGCCGAGCACCCGCGCCTGCGCGAGATCATGGACGCCTTCGTCCGCCACATGCACGCCTTCGCCCGCGAGGTGCGCCTGACCGAAGAGGAGTTCGAGCTCGGCGTCGACTTCCTCAACCGCGTCGGACAGGCGACCCACGATGCCCACAACGAGGGCATCTTGTTCTCGGACGCGATCGGCTTCTCGACCCTGGTCTGCCTCCTAAATAACGGCCGCGGCGGCGCCACCGAGACGGCCTCGGCCCTGCTCGGCCCGTTCTGGCGGATGAACTCGCCGCCCACCGAGAACGGCGGCTCGATCGTGCGCTCGGACACCCCGGGTCCGGCCTTGTTCGCCGCCTGCCGCGTCACCGACCCCGAAGGCCGTCCGCTCCCGGCGGTCGAGGTGGACGTCTGGCACGCCTCGCCGGTGGGCTTTTACGAGAATCAGGACGAGAGCCAGGCCGACATGAACCTGCGCGGCAAGTTCACCACCGACGCCGACGGCCGCTTCTGGTTCCGGTCCGTGAAGCCGGCCGGCTACCCGGTGCCGACCGACGGCCCGGTCGGCGATCTCTTGCGCGCGCAGGGGAGACACCCATATCGTCCCGCGCATCTGCACGTGCTCGCCTACAAGCCGGGCTACAAGACTCTGATCACCCAGGTCTTCGTCGACGACGACCAGTATCTCGAGACGGACGTCGTCTTCGGCGTCACCCAGCACCTGATCGGCGGCTACCGGCGTCACGACGAGGGCGCGCCGCCTCAGGCGGACGTGACGCCCCCCTGGTACAGCCTCGAATACACTTTCGTCATGGAACCGGGCGAGGCGAAGCTGCCGAAGCCGCCGATCAAGTGAGCGTCGATGCCGTATCCCCTCTCGCTCAAAGGCAAGGTCGCGCTCGTCGTCGGCGGCAGCGGCGGCGTCGGCCAGGCCACCGGCCGCATGTTCGCGCAAGCCGGTGCCCGGGTGGTCCTGACGCATCGCCCCGGCAAGGAGAGCGATGCGGCGGCCAAGCTGCCGGGCGACGGGCATGCGGCCATGCCGGCCGACGTCGCCGATACGTCCTCTCTCCTCGCGCTCCGCGAGGCGATCGCGAGCCGCTACGGCCGGCTCGACATCCTGGTCAACGCGGCCGGTTTCACGAAGCCGGTGCCGCATGCCGATCTCGGCGCGCTCGACGACGAGCTCATCGACCGCATGTTCCAGGTCAATTGGCGCGGCCAGTTTGCCGCCATCCGCACCTTCGCGCCGATGCTGAAGGAGCACGGCGACGGCCTCGTCGTGTCGATCTCCTCGATCGCGGCCTTCACGGCAATCGGCTCGAGCATCGCCTATTGCGCCGCCAAGGCGGGCATCGATGTGATGACCAAAGCTTTGGCGCGGGCCCTCGCGCCGCAAGTGCGGGTGCTGGCCGTCTCGCCCGGCGTCGTCGACACCGGCTTCGTGCCCGGCCGCGGCGCCGATTTCAACGACAAGGTGTCGGGCTCGACGCCGCTGAAGCGCATCGCCACGGCCGACGACATCGCGGCGGCGATCGTCGCCTGCGCCACCCATCTCGGCTATTCGACCGGCACGACCATCGTCGTCGATGGCGGCCGCGCCTTGTAGAGAGGGCAAGGGGAGCGCCATGAGCGTGGCTGAGCGGACGATCGACGCGGGGATCGCGGCGACGTGCCTGCGCCTCAACGAGAAAGCGGCGGACGCGGCAAGGGTCAGACCTTCCGTCGAGACGCGGCGGCTCGTCCGCGAGCGCCCCGAGGACGTGCTCGTCGAGGTGCGGGCCGCGGCCGTGAACCCGTCCGACGTCAAGGCGGCGATCGGCATGATGCCGTACGCGGTCTTCCCGCGCACGCCGGGCCGCGACTATGCCGGCGTCGTCGTCGAGGGACCGGCTCACCTCCTCGGCCAGGAGGTGTTCGGCTCCTCGGGCGATCTCGGCATCCGCCGCGACGGCACCCACGCCACCCACCTCGTCGTCGAGGCGGAAGCCGTGGTGCCGAAGCCGGCCAACATCGCGCTGCGCGAGGCCGCCGGGATCGGCGTCCCCTTCGTGACGGCGACCGAGGGCTACCGGCGCGCCGGCATGCCGAAGGCGGGCGAGACGGTCCTGGTCATGGGCCTCAACGGCAAGGTCGGGCAGGCGGCGACGCAGATCGCCACCTGGCGCGGCGCGCGCGTCATCGGGGTCGTGCGCAAGGCGGAGGCCTACGAAGGCCATGCGAGCGGGCCGGTCGAGGTGATCGACTCGTCGGGCACGGATGTCGCCGGGCGCGTGCGCGAGCTGACCGATGGCCGCGGCGCCGATATCGTCTTCAACACGGTCGGCGATCCCTACTTCCAGGCCGCGCACAAATCCCTTGCCGTGACGGGCCGGCAAATCCTGATCGCCGCCATCGACAAGATCGTCGAGTTCAACATCTTCGAGTTCTACCGCGGCCGGCACACCTATGTGGGTATCGACACCCTGGCCCTGTCGTCGGTCGCGACCGGCGACGTCCTGAAGGAGCTGGTCCCCGGCTTCGCCGCCGGCGCCCTGAAGCCGTTCCCGATCACGCCCGAGGCGGTCTACGGCCTGAACGACGCGGGCAAGGCTTATATCGCCGTGATGAGCTGGTCGCGCGACCGCGTCGTGCTCGAGCCGGGGCGCTGACGCGATGCACGTGGTCCGTTTCGCCGCCGCCCCCGCCTACGAGGCGCCCGGCCACGACGGCATGCGCATGCTGCGCCTGCAGGGCCACGAGGCCGGGCCGTCGGACATGCTCTGGCTCGGCCTGTCGCACATCCTGCCGGGCGGCGGCACCACGCTGGACGCGTCGCCCGTCGAGAAGCTCTACGTCGTTCTCGACGGCGAGGTGACGATCTCGAACGGCACCGACGAGGTGACGCTCTGTGCCTGGGATTCGTGCCGCATCGCCCCGGGCG
>DASQLE010000421.1:0-4428 GCA_035630175.1 Beijerinckiaceae bacterium | reverse complement strand
ACGGAACTATCGTGAAGACCGAGATCTTGCCTTACGTTCCCCGTCCCCCTCACGGCATCGGAACCCCATGCGCGCCCTGCCCGTCCTCGCCCTTGCCGTCGCCACCCTTTTC
Organism: Beijerinckiaceae bacterium; assembly: GCA_035630175.1. Classification (GTDB taxonomy): domain Bacteria; phylum Pseudomonadota; class Alphaproteobacteria; order Rhizobiales; family Beijerinckiaceae; genus JAJKJG01. The sequence continues at coordinate 4,316 of DASQLE010000421.1, read as the reverse complement.
ACGCATCCGGCCTGGGCGGTCCTGCAGGGTGCCACCTCGCGCGACCCGAACGGGTTGAGGCGCTCGGTCGTCTCCATCGAGAATTCCCTCGGCGAGCTCTGCTCGGGCGTGATCGTCGGGCCGGATCTCGTGCTCACCGCCGCCCATTGCGTGACGGATCGCGCCGCCTACCGGGTCGGCGCCCTCAGCCGGGGATTCCGGCCGCAGCGCTTCAACGTCGCCGCGCTCGCCATCCATCCCACCTTCGTGCCGGGCACGACGCCGCGCACGCAGCCCGGCATCGATCTCGCCATCCTGAAGCTCGATCGGCCGCTCGGAGCGGAATACATGCCGCTCGATCCGGCCCAGGCGGGCCGGATCGATGTCGGCGACAACGTGACGATCGCCGGCTTCGGCGTGCTCACCGAACGCGCACGGCGCACGGCCCGCACGCTGCGCCAGACCAACCTGGTGTCGCTCGGCCCCATCGAGGTCGCCAACCGGGTGCTGATCGTGGTCGACCGCAGCCGGCTGGCGGAGACGACGGGCGCCGGTGCCTGCCGCGGCGATTCCGGCGGCCCGATCCTTGCGACCACGTCCGCGGGCTACCGGCTCTACGGCATCACGAGCTGGTCGAGCGGACCGCTGCGCAGCCAGCGCGCGAGCGCCTGCGGCGGCCTGACGGCCGTCACCCCGATCGCCGAGCACCTCCGCTGGATCACGTCGAGCATGCGTAGTCTCGACTCGGCGAACGGGTCGTGGGCGGGGAATTGAACGCAAATGTCGTTCACCGCATGCGCCTGTGCTGAGCCCCTTCACGTCATGGCCGGCTTTGTGCCGGCCATCCCGATAAGGAAAAGCGCCGCGCCTTCCGAATTGAGATCGCCGGCACGACGCTGACGAAGACCTGAAAGCGCACAACACTGTCATTCCGGGGCCGCGCAGCGGAGCCCGGAATCCATAAACACGACCTCCCAGGAAGGACGGGCAGTGTCGCGCCTATTTCTGCATCGTTAGCGATTATGGATTCCGGGCTCGCACTAAAGTGCGCCCCGGAATGACAGCGTGAGGGGGTCATTCCCAACCGCCTTAAGGCCAGGAGATGACCACCGAGCGTTACGCCGCGAACTTCAACAGCTTGATCGCCGCGTAGTCCTGCACGCCGCCGCCCACGCGCTTGGTGGTGTAGAACAGCACGTAGGGCTTGGCTGAGTACGGATTTCGCAGCACGCGCATGCCGGCGCGGTCGACGATCAGGTACCCGCGCTTGAAATCGCCGAAGGCGACGGCGCATTCATTCGCCGCGATGTCCGGCATGTCCTCCGCCTCGACCACGGGAAAGCCCATCAGGGTCGCGGCCTGTCCGAGACTCGCGGGCGGCGACCAGAGATACTGGCCGTTGTCGTCCTTGAAGCGGCGGATCGCGCTCTGCGTCTTGCGGTTCATGACGAAGCAGGCGTTCTGGCGATAGCCCGCCTTCAGGGTATAGATCAGGTCGACGAGCACATCGGACGGATTGTCGGCCGGGAAGGTCGCCCCGCCGGTGTTCACCGTGCCGAGCCGTCCCCATTCCCAGATCTCCTCCTCGACCTGGTCGACATCGAGAAAGCCCTTCGGCTTGTTGACGCCGTCGCCGTTGACGAAGGCGGTGCTTTCCTGCTCGGCGAAGGCGGCCTCGACCTCCTCGGCGATCCAGCGGTCGATATCGACCACCGCGTCGTCGAGCAGGGTCTGGGTCGCCGCCGGCATGGCATAGAGCTCCATGGCCGGAAAGCTCATCTCGGACAGCGTCGGGCTTGCGGTCTGCGGCCGCGCCGCCGTCTCGCCGACCCAGCCGCTCGCCGGACCCGTGGTCGAGAAGGCGCGCTTGTACTGGCCTCCGGAAATCACCCGCACCGAGGAAATGGCGCGGATCGGCGAGACGGCGGAGAGACGGCGCAGGACCTCGCTCTCGACAATGTCAGGCACGAGATAGCCGCCGTCAGGGCCGGAGCCGGCGGAGAGCGCCTTCTCCTCGAGCCGCTTCAGGCCGGCGGCCTCGCCGGTGCGGATATAGGAATGGAACGCCGCCTTGTGCTCTCCTTTAGCCGGATCGCGCGCGGCATCGGCGTCGCGTCCGAGCGGCGGACGCGAGCGGTCGAGGGAAAGACGGTCGAGGCGGCGCTTGGCGTCGTCGAGCGCGGTGTCGATGCGAGCGAGCTTCTCGTCCGTCACGGCGTCGCCGGAGAGCCTCGTTTCGATTTCGGACAGACGCGTATCGTTGGCGTCCTTGAAGGCCTCGAAGGCCCGGGCGAAATCCTCGAACGCCGAAGCGACGTCGTCGGATGCGGATTTGGTTTGAACAACTGGGATCATCACAATCAATCGGTTTGAAAAATATTGCTTGGAACAAGCATCGGGTGGCCCCTGACGGCGGGGTTTGCTTTCAGGTCCGATGCTCCAACGAAAAAGGCCCGCCGGAGGGCGGGCCCGTTTATTTCCCCGTTAAGGGGAACGCTTACATGCGCCGTGCCGTGTTGCGCGCCGACCGTGCAACCGTCGGTCCGGTCACCGCACCGACTGCACCGCCGGCGACAGCGCCGACAGGTCCCGCCACAGCTCCGACGCCTGCGCCGACCGCAGCGCCGCCGACCCGCTCCTCCGTGGTGGTGCAGGCAGCCGCCGCAAGACCAAGGAGCGCAACGAAAGCAAGCTTCTTCATGAAAACCTCCCAAGACGCGCGGAGACAAGACACCTTCCGGTTCAGGACAGGGCCCGCAGCCTTCCGCATTCTTGCGGGCGATCTGGTAACGCGCTCCTAAGGACTAGGTTCAGGAAAATAGTCGAACCGCCGCCTTGCGGATGCTGGCGGCGAGCCGGGGCGAGGTTTCCTTCACGGTCTCGACGCGCGCATCCGGCAGCATCGGGAAGGTGACGACGGAGATCTCCCACAGGTCGAGCTTCTCGAGGCGCCGCAGCCCGGTCGGCCGCTCGGCCCTTGCGCGCTCGACCCGAAAGCCGATGGAGAGCCCGTCGACGGCGCCGTCGCGCATGAGGGCGTGGATTTCCCGCGCACGCTCGACAGCGAGGTTGAGCTTGCCACGCACGCGTAAGCCCCGCCGGTCCTCCTGGATGAGGATCCAGCGCCCGATGGGCTGTGCCGGATCGTGCTGCCAGAGCAGCCGAACGTCGCGCACGCCGCGCTTTTTCAGGCTGTCGGCGAAGGCGCCCGGCATGACCACATCCTTGCCGAGATCGGCGAGGCCGAACAGGCTGGCATAGCCTTCGAAGACGCCGTCGGCATCGACCGCGCTCGGCGGCTCGGCCAGGAACTTGCGCTCGCGGATCGTCGCAAGGACGGGCTTCATCGCAATGCTCCGCGCGACGGCCTTTTGGCGCCTGCATCCAGCCTTTCGAGCTGGCGCACGAAATCGCGGAACACCAGCGCAGCGCGGTGCTGCCCCTCCCGCGCGGCCCTGGGCCGGCGCGGGACGCGGGGTGTGGAACGGATCATGGGGAATCTCCGGAATGGCGGCGGTTGAAGAGCGAAAGCTCGCGCACGAACGCATCGAACCGGCGGTTGGCCGCGAACAGGTCGCGCAGGGTCATGGCAAGCAAGGTGGACGCTCCGCTTGCCCAGACGAACAGGGCAAGATGGGCAAGATCCCCGCGCCGGATGACGGCCTCGGTGATCTGGTCGAACATGTTCATGATTTGTTCTCGCGAAAGAACTCCGTTGGAGGGTTGTTGAGAAAGTGTGTCGGCTTGCTCGAAGGCTATGCGTAAGGGTTGCGCAGGAGCGCCAACTACAGCGTCATCCCGGACGGCGGAGCCGATCCGGGATCGGGTGCAGACTGAGGCGCTATTCCCCTCCCTCCTTGTAGGGGAGGGCCAGGGAGGGGGGTGCTGGCGCCGAACCTTCATAGGCTATCGCTCGCACCCCCCTCCAACTCTCCTCCACCGCAAGTCGGGTGTTCCCGACTTGCGCAAGAGGATACCCATCTCAGGCAGGCCTGAGATGGTGGGGGGTTCCAGCGTCTCGCTTTGAAGACGATCCCGGATCGCCTGCGGCGTCCGGGATGACGCCTCTCCCACGTCATGGCCGGCCTTGTTCCGGCCATCCCGATGGTGTGAAGCGAGGTGTTTTTCCGATCGAGATCACCGGCACGGAGGCCGGTGATGACGAGAGAGAGCCTTCTCATCTCGCGATCATCTCCGCCTCCCCTTCGCCGCCGTCGCATGGCCATACCCCACCGCCTCGCGCTTCTCGTCGTCGCTCAAGAACGCCGCCGCCGACACGCGCCGCCAGAGGCTCTCGCGTTCGTCGGCGAGCGCCTCGATGGCGTCGAGGTCCGGTT
>DASQLE010000420.1:0-3712 GCA_035630175.1 Beijerinckiaceae bacterium | reverse complement strand
GGCGACGAAGGCGGCCATAGCCCCTCACTTCCAGGTCATCTCCCAGAAGCGCGGCATCTCGTCCGGATAGGCCTTGAAGACGAGGTCGGCCGTCGCCGCGTAATAGACCGGCAGCGAATAGAGCGGCACGGCGTAGGCGCGCTCCGCGATCAGGGCTAGGGCCTTCGCATAGGCCTCCTTGCGGACGGCCGGATCGACCGAGCGTCCGCCCTTGTGGAGGAGATCGCGGACCTCCGGGTCGCGGGTGATGTCCTCGCCTTCGAAGGCGAAGTAGTTGGGCGTCGCCGCCGACACGTCGTTCACCGAGAACGAGCCCCAGGTCTGGTGCGTGAGCGCCGCCTTGTTGGCGCGGATCTGCTCGCGCATGGCGGCGTATTGCAGGAAGGTGAGGTTGGCCTTGATGCCGACCGCCTGCAGATAGCCGATCAGCGCCTCGCTCTGGTGGCGCTCGCGATAGGCGACGAAAGGGATGTCGAAGCCGGTCGGAAAGCCCGCCTCCGCCAAAAGCTGCTTGGCCTTCTGGGGGCTGTATTCGTAGCGCGCGGCGCCCTCGTCGGTGCAACCGAACTGCGAAGGGAAGCAGATGGTGTGGATGACGCGCGAGCCCTCGCCGACCAGGGACTTCACCATGCGCTCTCGGTCGATGGCATGGTTGATGGCGCGGCGGACGCGCACGTCCTTGAGCATGGCGAACGGCGAGGTGTCCTGCGAATTGATTTGCATGAAGACGATCCGCATCGTCTCGCCGCTCACCACCTGCAGGGCCGGCATTGTCTTGATCTGGTCGGCCTGATCCTTCGGCACGTGCATGAGGAAATCGACCCCGCCGGACAGGATCTCGGCCAACTGCGTCTGGCGGTCCGGAATGAAGCGGATCTCGACCTTGTCGATCTTGGGCGCGCCTTTTGGGGAATCCTTGAAATAATCCGGGTTGCGCTCGAGGGTGATCGAGCGGCCATGCGCGTGCTGGCTGACCCGGTACGGGCCCGAGCCGATGGGCTTGTCGTTCTGGCCCTTGGGGCCGACCTTCTCATAATAATCGTTGGGATGGATGACGATCGGGCCGGCGAGATATTCGATCGCTGCCGGGAACACGTCTTTCGTGATCAGCCGTACCTTGTATTTGTCGATCTTCTCGGCGCGGCCGATCCAGCTCACGTTGGCTTGCGTGACGACCTTGTTCTCCGGCTTGGCGATGAAGTTCAGGGTATAGACGACGTCGTCGGCGTCGAACTCCTCGCCATTGTGGAACTTGACGCCCTGACGGAGGTCGAGCTCCATGGTGCGGTCGTCGACCTGTCGCCAGGCCGTCGCGAGCTGCCCCTTGTACTCACCGCTGGTCGGATCGCGGTAGATCAAACTGTCCCAGACGTGCTGGCCGATGATCACGCCGATGCGCACGTTGTTGAAGAAGGGATCGACGTTCTCCGGAGCCTGGTCGTAGGCAAACCGGACAGCGTTGTCGCGCTTGGCAGAGAGGACCGGGCCCGACGCGACGAGGCACGCAGCCAGCGCGAGGCAACGTATCGAACGACCTGGAAGGTTCACGGCCGTCTCCTCCCTATGCCTCGAGCGTACCGCTCCCGACTGCCGCGGTGAAGTCTCTATCCAGCGAACGGTCCGGAGCTTAGCCGCCATCGAGCGTGGCGTTGTTCACGTTCCTCGCGAGGGGATGCTCGTCGGCAAGGCATGGCGGAACGCGGTTCGCCGTTGTTGACAATGACCGAGCGGACCCTACCAGTGCGCGCGGGTCCAATCTCGGTAGCGGATCGGTGAAACGGTTGATCGGACGCGGTTTCGCGTGAAAGAGCAAGGCACCAAGCTTTACGAAGCGCTCGCGGAGGCGTTCGCGGCGGAGGGCGTCACCGAGCATTTCACCCTGCTGGGCGACGGCAACATGCACTGGGCAAGCCGCTTGGCCGAACTCGGCGCCCGGACGTTCTACGTGCGGCACGAGCATTGCGCCTGCGCCATGGCCATGAGCTATGCCAACGCGACAGCCAAGGTGGGGGTCGCCTCGGTGACCTGCGGCCCGGGCCTCACGCAGATCATGACGGCTCTCACGACCGCCGTGCGTGCCGAGATCCCGCTCGTCATTTTCGCCGGCGAAAGCCCGCTCGGGTCGGCTTGGTACAACCAATGGGTCGAGCAGCTGCCGTTCGTGCAAGCCTGCGGCGCCCACTACGTGGCGGTCCACAATCCCGATCTCGCGCTCGCTAAGGTCGCGGGCGCGTTCCTGCATGCCCGCCTGAGGCGGCAGCCCGTCGTGCTTGGCGTGCCCATGGATCTGCAGCAGAAGCCGGTTGTGCGGACGACCTACGTGCCGTCCGCCGCGCTTGCTCCAGCGGTGGAGCCTGTCCGTCCAGGACCGCAGGCGGTCGAGCGGGCGGCGGAGCTTGTCGGGGCGGCCGAGCGTGTCGTCATCGTCGCCGGGCGCGGCGCGGTCCGCTCGGGCGCGCGCGACGCATGTGTCGAGCTCGCCGAGCTGTGCGGCGCCTATCTGGCCACCACCTTGCCGGCGCGGGGCCTGTTCCACGACCACCCGTTCGATCTCGGCGTCACGGGAGGCTTCTCGGCCGACGCGGCGCGTGAGGTCTTCGCCGACGCCGATCTTGTTGTCGCAGTCGGGGCCCGGCTCGCCCACCACACCGTCGACGGCGGCAAGCTGTTCCCGTCCGCGCACGTCCTGCAGGTCGATACCAGCCCGACCGGGTATCAGCAGGGGCGCAAGGCCGCGGACAGCTACCTGATGGCGGACGCCAAGGCAGGAATCCGCGCCCTGGTCGAAAGCCTGTGCGGCAGCGTGCGACGGCGCGAGGGCTGGAGGGATCCGGGCGTGTCGCGGCGGGTCCGCTCGGAGTGGCCCGACAAGGAGGCTTTCGCCGTCGAGACGGGCGCCCTCGACCCGCGCGCCGTCATCGCCGAGCTCGATCGCGTGCTGCCGAAAGGCTGGGAGATGGTCAACGGCTCCGGCCACTCGTCCTATTATTCTGCGCACATGCACGGCCGCAGCGTCGAGAATTTCCACACGATCCGCGAGTTCGGGGCGATCGGCAACGGCCTGTCCTACGGCATGGGCGTGGCGGCGGCACGCCCGGACAACGTGGTCGTCGTGATCGACGGGGACGGCGGCGTGCTGATGCATGCCCAGGAGCTCGAGACCATCCGGCGTCACAAGCTGCGCATGCTCGTCTGCGTGCTCAACGACGGCGCCTACGGTTCGGAGATCCACAAGCTCAGGGCCGACGGGCTCGACGAGTCCGGCGCCGTCTTCGGGCGCGGCGACATCGGCGCGGTCGCGCGCGGCTTTGGGCTCGGCGGTCAGACGATCGGCCGCCTCGAGGATTTCGGCAAGGCGCTGGACGCGTTCGCCTCCTCCGAGGGGGCGGCGCTGTGGGACATCCCGATCTCCGCCAATGTCATCTCGCCGGTCATGCGCAAGGCGCACCCGAAAAAGCACTGACGCGACAGTTCGTGGCGAGCCAGCGCGTGAATGGCCGGGGCGGCACCGACGTGGCAAGCGCCGTCACGGACGGGCGCAACGGAGGAGAAGGCACGATTGTCGAAGGATGCTGCCGATCAAGCTCGTGACGATGCCATGCTGGCCGAGGGTTGGCGCCCTCTTGAGGCCGACGGGTTCATCGCCCATGTCGGGCCGTTGTGGCGCAGGAGCGATGGCGACGGGGTCAGCCTCGGCTTCCATGTCGAGGAC
>DASQLE010000419.1:0-3298 GCA_035630175.1 Beijerinckiaceae bacterium | reverse complement strand
TCGAAATTGAACAGCGGCTTGATGGCGCGGCACATCGGCAACCTCTTGGCGTCCTCTCCCGCCTCCCGGCGGCCTGTCGGTCGATCTTAGCACGCGCGGGCCCGCGCCTGCATCCGCTGGCGGTCCTCGCGGGTAAACGCTCCCGTCCCTTCGTGGGATGAACACGGGAGAGTCCCATGCGCAAGTTTGCCATCGCCCTCGCAGCCTCGATCACCTCCCTTGCCGGCGCCGCGGCGCAGGAGAATTACGAGAGCTGGCCGCTCCTGCAAAATCCGTTCGGGTCGACGGGCGGCGGCGGCATCATGATCGGCGGCTACGAGCCGGTCGTCGCCGGGGCGAGGTGCGTCACCGATTTCACCGCGACCGAGCCGAACGGCGCCGTCCATCACAACATGGTCGCGTTCGACGCCGTCCCGGCGCAGGGCGGCGTCCTGTGCACCAACGGCGCCTGGCGCGCCCGCGACGGATCGGTGTCGGGGACGACGCCGCTCCGGGTCTTCATCAAGAACGGCGTCACGCGGCGCTCGCCGTGAAGAGGCGCCGTGGCGCCGGACGCCGGTCCGGCGGCGCAATTGACACGGCCGAGCCCGGCCGCTAGCCGGCGCCCGGAAACGGGAAGGAGGGCGTCGTCGTGAAGAAGGCCTCCGAATACCGCAAGCACGCGGAAGAATGCCGTGCGCTCGCCAAGGGCGTGGTCGGCGAGCAGCGCGATCAGCTCCTGGAAATGGCCGCCACCTGGGACAGGCTGGCGGCCGAGCGCTCCGAGTTGATCCAGCGTCATCCGGAGTTCGGCCTCACCGGCGAGCACGCGGAAGAGGCCGCCGCCGGAAAGCCTTCCTCCACGTCGTAGCGCGGCGCGCCGTGCTGTCATGCCCGGCAGCCGCGTCGGGTCCCGTCATCCGGGCCAACGGCCAGACTCGTCGGGCGCTCGCCGGGGATGACAGGCAGGCAGAACCATGAGGGCCGCGCATGGCGGCGACGACCGATCGGCATAGCCGCGGCGGCGGCGCCGTGGCATCCTATCGCCATGCTCCCTTTGGACGGGCCGGCCGGCCATCTCACCCTGCAATTCCTCGCCTGGATCGGCGAGGCGCCGCGCGGCTACGGCGAGGTCATGGACGCCTGGCGCACGTCGTGCCCGCGCTTGTCGATCTGGGAGGACGCCCTCGGGGCGGGGCTCGTCACGGTCGAGGACGGGCGATGCGCCATGCGCCAGCGCCGGGTGACGCTCACTGAGCGCGGCCGCGCCCTGTTGCAGGGCGAGCAGGCCGGCCTCGCCCGTTTACACGCTTAGGCGACCAAGCCGCGGATCTCGCGGAGGATGGCGTCGGGGGCGTAAGGCTTCGGCAGGAAACGCCCGGCATCGGGAATGTCGTCTGCGCCGAGGCGTACCTGCCCGGAGGCAATCAGGAGCTTGATGTCGGGCCGGCGCGCGTGGACAAGGCGGGCGAGGTCGAGCCCGTCGAGGGAGCCCGGCATGTTGACGTCGGTGAACAGCACGTTGATGTCGGGCCGCGCCTCGAGCACCGCCAGGGCCGCGTCGCCGTCGACCGCCTCCAACACCTCGAATCCGGCTTCCTCGAGAACGTCCGCCCCGAACATGCGAACCAACGGCTCGTCCTCCACAAGGAGAACGACCGTGCGCTCATTTTCACTTTGCCCCATTCGGATAAGAACGGCTTCGGGGGACGTTTGTTCCGGGTTGGAGGAAAACGCCGTGCCGCGCGGCCGCTCACGATGCGTGTCGGTGCAGCGACGTGAACAAGGCACATAAAAACGCTAAATTTCAATGATTTAACCTGCTTTTCGACCGAAAGGGGAAAGCGACATCGCGGCGGCAGGGGGCACGATCCGCGTCGCCGTCGCGGCCCATGTCGGCAAGGGCGCCCCGCGCTTCGCTCGTTTCGGTCGAAACGCTCCGAATTCCCGGGCATTTGAGCAGGCTCGTTTGCCGAAAAAACAGCTTGCCACCCGGCTTGATCGGGTTGTGATTTCCACCGCGGATCGGGTCGGGGTAGACACCGGCCCCTGGAACGCCATCATGCGCGGCGGGCCAAACCGAACCGCCTAGGCGCCGCCAACGGCGTCGTAGCCGTCAACCTGGAGACATACCCATGATCGATCGCCGGCACCTTCTCCTCGGCGCGGCCGCGCTCCCGGCTCTCTCTGGCGGCCCCGCGGCGCTCGCGCAGGAGCGCTGGCCCGCGCGCAACATCAACATGATCGTGCCGTATCCGCCCGGCGGCCAAGCCGATTTCGCCGGCCGTCCCGTGGCGCAGGCGCTCGAAAAAATCCTCGGCCGCGGCGTCATCGTCGACAATCGCGGCGGCGCTGGCGGCGCCATCGGCAACGCCGCGGCGGCCCGCGCGACGCCGGACGGCTACACCATCCTGATCGGCCTCGCCGTCCTCGCCGTGCTGCCGGAAGCCGACCGCCTGTTCGGCCGCCAGCCGTCCTACGAGATCAAGCAGCTGGCGCCGGTGGCGCGCATCCTCGCCGACCCGGCCCTCCTCGCGGTTCCGGCCTCGGCGCCGTGGAAGACGGCCCAGGAATTCATCGCCGATGCCAAGAAGCGGCCGGGCGGCATCTCCTACGGCTCCTCCGGCGTCTACGGCACGACCCACATCGCCATGGAGATCCTGGCGCAGGGCGCCGACATCAAGCTCCTGCACGTGCCCTATCGCGGCGTCGGACCGGCGGTCACGGGCATGCTCGGCGGGCAGATCCAGGCCATGGCCTCGGGACCCGGGTCGGTCAAGGAGCACTCGGACGCCGGCACCTTCCGCATCCTCGCCAATTTCGGCGAGGAGCGCATCCCGAGCTTCCCCAACGTGCCGACCTTCAAGGAGCTCGGCCTCACGGACGTCGTCTACTACAATTGGGCCGGCCTGTTCGTGCCGCAGGGGGTGCCGGAGCCCGTCATGACGCGCCTGCGCGAGGCCATGGCCAAGGCCATGAAGGACCCCGACGTCATCCGCATCTTCGAGAACGGCGGCAGCGCCGCCGCCTACCAGGACGCTCCGGACTTCGCCAAGTTCGTCGAGGCGGACAGCGCCAGGCTGATTCCCGTCGTCAAGAAGATCGGCAAGGTCGAGTAGGTTTTCCATCGCCGACCAAGAACTTATAAGCAAAGCCTAGCAAGGTTAACGGTCACGCTGAACGGCGAAGCTCACAGTGACGGGCAAAAGAATTTTGCCGCCAGGTGGAAACATCCGGCGGCACTATTCGTTATTGGGCCGAGGATGACGGAAACTGGAGAGCGACGATGAAAAAGCTGGCCCTTGCTTTGGCCCTCACC
>DASQLE010000418.1:0-2063 GCA_035630175.1 Beijerinckiaceae bacterium | reverse complement strand
TAAACTCGTAGCGATTAGCCCGCCGTTGGACGTATGTCATGCGACCCATTTTGGCAGCCTTCGTGTAGCACGCAAGTGTAGCAGTGCCGAAGCGCAAGCCGTTGTGATCGCAGGCTTTCTTTGCCGTATAAGGCTTTCAGGTCTGGATGGCGCGCCCTACGGGACTCGAACCCGTGTTTTTGCCGTGAAAGGGCAACGTCCTAGACCGCTAGACGAAGGGCGCCGGGCGACGGCGAAGCGAGCCGTTGCGACGGCGCACCTATAGAGGCCCTGCCGCAGCCGGGCAAGCGTCAGGCGGGGAGTGCGGCATCGGCAACGCGGATCTCGACGCGCTCGCTGCCGCCCCAGCGATCGATGCACAGGGTGCCGGCGACGTGAAGATCGGCGCCGACCGCGCTGCGCAGGGCTTGTCCGAGCGGCTGGCCGGCGGCCCGGAAAGCGATGCCACCGAGCGTCGCGCCGTCGCCGCCGCGCAGGGTGACGCGGACATGGCCGGCGCCGCCGACTTCGCGGGCATCGACCAGGCGATGCTTCGCGAAGGCGAAGACCGGCTCGGGCTGCCCGGCGCCGAACGGTCCCGCGCGCTCGACCGCCGCGACGATCTCGGCCCGCGCGCCGCCGGCGGAAAGCGATGCGTCGACGGCGAGGGCGTCGAGCCGCTGCGCGTCGCCGACGGCGTCGGCCAAGCGCTCGCCGACGAAAGCCTTGAAACGGTCGAGCTCGACCGCCGGCAGGGTGACGCCGGCGGCCATGGCGTGGCCGCCGCCCTTCGTGGCGAGCCCGGCCTCGACGGCGGCGCGCACGACGCGGCCGAGATCGGCGCCCGGCACCGAGCGGCCCGACCCGGTCGCCGACCCGTCCGGCCCGATCGTGAAGGCGAAGGCCGGCCGGCGGAAGCGCTCCTTGAGGCGCGCCGCCGCGAGCCCGACGATGCCCGGGTGCCACGCGGCCGAGCGGGTGACGATCACGGCGGTGTCGGGCGTTCGATCCAGCGTCAAGAGGGCCTCGGCTTCCGCCTCGGCCACGGCCGCCTGCTCGATCGCCTGCCGCTCGCGATTGAGACGGTCGAGCTCGGCCGCGGCGCGCCCGGCCGCAACGGCATCAGGCTCGAGCAGCAGCCGCGCGCCGAGCGCCGCATCGCCGATGCGCCCGCCGGCATTGATGCGCGGCCCGAGCAGATAGCCGAGGTGCCAGCATTCGGGCGCGGCGCGGAGCGCCGCGACATCGGCGAGGGCGGCGAGTCCGGGCCGCTGCCGGCCGCGCATGATCTGCAGGCCCTGGCGCACGAAAGCCCGGTTCAGCCCGACCAGGGGGACGACGTCGGCGACGGTCGCGAGCGCGACGAGATCGAGCCCGGCGAGAAGGTCGGGCGCCGGCCGCGCGTTCCAGAAGCCGCGCTCGCGCAAGGCGCGGTTCAGAGCCACCAGGGTGAGAAAGACGATTCCGGCCGCGCAGAGATGGCCGAGGCCCGACAGATCGTCCTGCCGGTTCGGATTGACGATGGCGGCAGCCGCCGGCAGGCGCTCGGGGGCCTGGTGGTGGTCGAGCACGACCGTGTCGAGGCCGAGCCGCGCCGCTTCGGCGAGCGGCTCGTGGCTCGCCGTGCCGCAATCGACCGTGACGAGCAGGCGCGCGCCCTCGGCGGCAAGGGCGCGGATCGCCTCGACATTGGGGCCGTAGCCTTCGGTGATGCGGTCGGGGATGTGGATGAGGAACGGCACGCCGCAGGCGCGCAGGAACTCGCCGAGCAGCGCCGCGCTGCAGGCGCCGTCGACGTCGTAATCGCCGAAGATCGCCACCGTCTCGCGGCGCTCGACCGCGTCGGCGAGGCGCGCCGCCGCGGCCGCCATGTCCGTCATTCCGTGCGGATCGGGCATGAGGTCGCGCAGGCGCGGTTCGAGGAATCCGGGCGCCGCCTGCACGGAGACGCCGCGCCCGGCGAGCACCCGCGCCAGAACGTCCGGCACGCCGTGCGTCTGCGCGATCGCCGTGGCGATGACGGCACGCGCCGCGTCGCAGCGCTCGTGCCAGGGGCGGCCGAGAACGGAGCGCGTGACGTTGAG
>DASQLE010000417.1:0-5152 GCA_035630175.1 Beijerinckiaceae bacterium | reverse complement strand
TTGAAGGACGCGCCACCGCTCTTGCCTGCTTCGAGGATCGCCGCCGCCGGCCGAGGGCCGGACCCGATGGGCTGCTCGGGCCTCGGCATGACAGCTTGCCTTAGTGCAGGGCGACCGTCTCGAGGTCGTGCGCCCAGGCATTGGCGACGGCGGCGTCGCGCGAATCGGCGAGGAGGATCGGCGTGCCGCTTGCCGACAGCAGGGCGAAGAGCTGCAGGCCGGGCGCCAAGGCGGGCGCTTGCGGGAACAGACGCTGGACCTCGTCCGATTGCATCGGCTTGACATAGGCGACATGGCCCTCGCCGAGGGCGGCGAATTCGGCCGGGGCGAGGCGGATCTCGGTGTTTGCAATTTCGTTCGTGTTCACGACGCTCTCCTTCCAAGCAGCGTTGTCAGCGTCTCGTCTTCTCTTTGGACGCGATGTCGATCTTGCGGACGACCCGCTCCGGTTCAGGCCGGGCGAGCTCGATCGACAAGAGTCCGTCCGACAAGTCGGCGCCGAGAACCTCCATGCCTTCGGCGAGCAGGAACGTGCGCTGAAACTGCCGGGCGGCGATGCCGCGGTGGATATAGTCGCGCGTCTTGTCGTCCCTCTGGCGCCCGCGCACGACGAGCTGGTTCTCCTCCAGCGTCAGCTCGAGCTGATCCTGGCCGAAGCCCGCCACGGCGAGGGTGATGCGAAGCCGTTCCGGCGCATCGTCGGAGTGGGGCAAACGCTCGACATTGTAGGGCGGGTAACCGTCGGCCCCGGTCTTGGCGACCCGATCGAGCGCCTGCTCGATCTCGTCGAACCCGACCAGGAACGGATGCCCGAACGGCGACTGACGCGACATGTGCGAAGCCCTTCATAGGCACTTCGGGATGGCCGGAGCCCAGCGATGGCGCTCCGTGGGACTTCGTGTCCATTCGGGAGATATGGAGAACCGCCCGGCGCCTATCAAGGGGCGCGCCGGATCGCCTAAGCTGCCGCCATGGCTGGCGTTTTCTCGATGCCCAAGGTGGGCGTCGGAGCCGTCTCGTCGAGCGGGAAGGTCACCCGGAACCGCGATTGGCCAGGGGGCGGCTCCTCGAGCGTGCCGTTGATCTGCTGCACCAGCTTCGTCACGATCGTGAGCCCGAGGGGGCGCGTCGGTTTGGAGCTATCCGGGAAGCCGACGCCGCTATCGGCGATCATCAGGAGACCGTGTCCATTCTCGTGCCGCGCGGCGATGGTGATGGTGCCGGGCCGGTCCTCCGGGAAGGCATGCTTGTAGGCATTGGTCAGAAGCTCGGTGGCGATGAAAGCCAGCGGCACGGCCGTGTCGAGAGACACCCGCATCGGCTGCGCGTCGAGGATCGTGCGGATGCCGCGCTCGTCCGCCCCGAAAGCGTCGGCGATCTCGCCGACGAGCCCATCAAGATAATCCTTGAAGTCGATGGAGGCGAGGTCGGGTGAATTGTAGAGCAGGGTGTGCACGCGCGCCATGGCGCCGATCCGGCGGACAGCGTTCTCGAACGGCTCGCGCTGATCCTCGCTGAGGTTGCGGGACCCGAGCCTAAGCAGGCTTTGGATGATCTGCAGGTTGTTCTTCACGCGGTGGTAGATTTCCCGCAGCAACACATCCCGCTCGGACGCCGCCTTGCGCTGCTCGGTCAGGGCGTGCTGCGTCGTGGCGAGCAGCCGCGTGTCGAGCTCGCCGAGCGCCCGCGACGCGGCCAGCCGCTCGCGACTGACGCGCCGCTCGACGATGTTGTAGACGATGAACACCGCCAGGATCGCCGCCAAGGTCAGGCTGAGCAGTCCGGTGACGATGGTGGCCCAGGTCGAGCTGGCGGACAGCGCATCGAATTCCTGACGATCCGTGGCCACGACGGACAGCCAGCCGGTCAATGACGAGCGCTGAAACGTCGTGACGACGTTGTCGTCGTCGAGCGTGTTGGCGCTGAACATGCCGGCCGCCTTGCCGGCTGTCTGCTGGCGGAGCGCTTCGTTTGCCTGCTGGCCGAAGAAGCGCTCCGGCGCGCGCGAGCGGGCAAGAATCTGTCCGCGCTCGTCGACCACGACGGTCAGGAGGCGCTCGTCGTGGTCCTGCTGCCGCAGAAGGCTTTGGACGTGTTCGGCCTTCATGGCGGCCACGAGCACGTGGGCCGCCGTCTCGTTGCGGATGACGGGTATCGCGAGCAGCACGATGGCGCCGGGATATACCGCATTGTCGACTGAGCCGTGCCGGGTCGACACCACCGGCCGGCGCGTTTCGACGACGCGGCGCATGATCTCCGGGTCGAGGCTCGGCAATGCAGCGCCGATCGGGCGCAGGCTGTTGGCGATCTGCCCGCCGTCCGGCCGCGCCAGGGCGATGAAGGCCCATTCCGGCATGGTCGCCATCATGCGCGTCGCCTGGCCGTGGAACTCGGGCAAGTTCGGGCCATCGAGGCTGGGAAGCGTCGCGACCGCCTGCAGGACGGTGATTTCCTGCTGCACGTCGCGGTCAAGGTTATGGCCCAGCGCGGCAGCTCGCGAAGTCAGCAATTCCTCGATATCGCGTTGGATCTCGTTCAGTTCCGAGCGCACCCATAGGCCGGCGAAGAGGATGATGGGCACGAGCGCCGCCAGGACCGTGGCCGCGGTGACATACACCTTGCGCAGCCGAGAGCTGAGCGCCCGCTCGTTGCGTTCGGCCAAGACGTGTTCGTCCGGTGCGGCGGAATCTCCTCTCATGGCAGTACCGATTTCGTTCCTCCTCCCGCGCCCCGGGTCATCGCCACCCCGCAGGGGAGAGCTCATATGCGACGTCTGTACCTTCCCGTAGCACTCCGGGAGACATCGCTTTTCATCGAGTGGCGGGCCGGGGGGCAGCGCCCAGCCTTGCGCCATCCCCGTCAACCGCCGGAGGGGGACCGCGGTTCCGCCCGTGGCAAGAGGTCAGGAGGCGGCGGCAAGCCCCGGATCGATCGAGGCTTGCCGCTCCATCCAGGCGGGCACCGGCAGGTTCTTGGAGCGCAGGAAGGCGGGATCGAAGAGCTTCGATTGGTAGCGGGTGCCATAGTCGCAGAGGACGGTGACGATCGTGCAGCCGGGCCCGAGGTCGCGGGCCAGGCGGATTGCGCCGGCGACGTTGATCCCGGAGGAACCGCCGAGGCAGAGGCCCTCGTGCGCGAGAAGGTCGAACACCACCGGCAGGGCTTCCTCGTCGGGGATCTGGTAGGCGGCGTCGACGGGCGCGTCCTCGAGATTCTTGGTGATGCGGCCCTGCCCGATGCCCTCGGTGATGGAGGAGCCTTCCGCTTTCAGGACGCCCGTCGTGTAGTAGCTGTAGAGCGCGGCGCCCAAGGGGTCGGCGAGGGCGATCGTGACGTCCGGATTGCGCTCCTTCAGGAACATCCCGACCCCGGCCAGGGTGCCGCCGGTCCCGACCGCGCAGACGAAGCCGTCGACGGTCCCGTCGGTCTGCTCCCAGATCTCCGGACCGGTGGTCTCGAAATGCGCCCGGCGGTTGGCGATGTTGTCGAATTGGTTGGCCCAGACGGCGCCGTTCGGCTCCGACCGCGCCAGCCGCTCGGCCAGCCGTCCCGACACCTTCACGTAGTTGTCGGGGTTGGCATAGGGCACGGCCGGCACCTCGACGAGCTCGGCGCCGGCCAGCCGCAGCATGTCTTTCTTCTCCTGCGACTGGGTGTCCGGAATAACGATCACCGTGCGCAGGCCGAGGGCGTTGCCGAGCAGCGCGAGCCCGATGCCGGTATTGCCTGCGGTGCCTTCCACGATCACGCCGCCGGGCCGCAGCGCATCCCGGTCAAGCGCATCGCGGATGATGAACAGGGCAGCCCGATCCTTCACCGATTGCCCGGGATTGAGGAACTCCGCCTTGCCGAGGATGGTGCAGCCGGTCAGGTCCGATGCGCCCCGCAGCCTGATCAAGGGAGTCCGGCCGACCGCCGCCAGGATACCGTCTTGGATGTTCATGGTGCGAGGACGATGAGTTCGGGTGATTTAGGACCATGTGGGCATCGCGCTCGGAGGGCAAGCCCCGGGCGGGCGGCGCCTCGGCGAGCCTCTTGGGAGCGGCGGCAGGCGGCTGATCCGGATGACTGAAAATTCATGGTAAACTGCCGAGATCCTTGAGCTTCTTCGTGAACCATCTAGCCTCCGGGCAATGCCGTCCGGAGGAGAGCCATGCTTCGTCGAATGATCGTGCCGGCCGGCCTCGCGGCCGTCCTCGGCCTGCTTGCCTCGGCCGCGCTTGCCGACGGCGAAAAGCGGACGACGGTGCAGGACGAGAACCGGGTCGAGTCTTTCGACCGCACCATCGAGCCGCCCCGCCGCGCGGCCGTGCGCACGCCCCGCACCGATCGGCGGATGGCGGTCTACGCGCATGGTCATCATGCCCATGGGCGGCATGCCCTTCGTACTTTCCATTCATGGGGCGGCCACCACGGTCTCCATCCCCGCCGCCACCTGTTCATCGCCGGCGTCTCCGGGCACCGGCTGCCCGGCATCGTCAACGTCGCCACGGTCACCTACCGCACGCACGTCTATTACACCCCGGCCTATCCGAGCCCATCCTACGGCCACCCGCCTTACGCCCACCTCTATGACCTGACGCCGGGCCCGATCTACAACAAGCCCTGCTTCTGCTGAGCCGCTCGGGATCATTCGGCGACGTGTCCCACGGCTCGCGGACGGAATGATGCGGCAACTCAGGTCCCGACGAGGAGACCGCCGCGCCGGATGAGGGGAGCGGCCGAAAGGCCTTTCGCCGGCGCCCGCTTCGGTCCATGAGAGCCGGCGATGAGAGCCGGCGCGCCCGATCCTAGCCCGTCCGCAGAGCCGCCGAGCCGGGCCCTCTTCTTCCGGGTTTTCCCGTCCGTCATGCTGCCGATGTTCCTGGCCATGCTGGACCAGACCATCGTGGCGACCGCCCTGCCGGCGATTGCCGGCTCGCTCGGCGGCGTCGAGCGCGTCTCCTGGGTGGTGGTGTCGTATCTCATCGCCACAACGGTCGCGGCGCCCGTCTACGGCCGCCTCGGCGACCTGCTCGGCCGGCGCCGGCTGATGGTGGCTGCCATTCTCGTTTTCATCGCCGGTTCGATCCTGTGCGCGCTCGCCCGGTCGGTCGAGTTCCTGACCGCCGCGCGGGTTCTGCAGGGGCTCGGTGGTGGCGGCCTCATGACG
>DASQLE010000416.1:0-3745 GCA_035630175.1 Beijerinckiaceae bacterium | reverse complement strand
GAACGTGCTCCGCGACACGGCCATCCTCAACCTTCAGCGCAACAACGTCGAGGTCATCGACGAGCAATTGCGCCAGACGCGCGACCGCTTCAATGTCGGCGAGGTGACCCGCACGGACGTGGCCCAGGCCGAGGCGCGCCTGGCGGCGGCGCAGTCGCAAGTGAGCCTCGCCGAATCGAACCTGCGCGCCAGCATCGCCCTGTTTCGGCAGGTGATCGGCGTGCAGCCGCGCCAGCTCGCGCCGGGGCGGCCCCTCGACCGCATGCTGCCGCGCTCCGTCGATGCCGCCGTCGATATCGGCCTGCGCGAGCATCCGGCGATCCTCTCGGCCCTGCATGCGGTCGACGTCGCCGAGCTGCAGGTCAAGGTCACGGAAGGCGAGCTGTTTCCGACCGTCGGCGTCACCGGCAGCGCGACCCAGCGTTTCGACGTGCAGGGGCTCGGGGACGAACGCTTCACCGCCACGGCGGTGGCGCGCCTGACGGTGCCCATCTACGAGGGCGGCGAGGTCTATGCCCGCGTCCGCCAGGCCAAGGAGACGGTCGGGCAGCGGCGCATCGAGGCCGAGGTGACGCGCGACCAGGTGCGCGCCACGGTCGTGTCCGCCTGGGGCCAGCTCGAGGCCTCGCGGGCGCAGATTCTGGCCGCGCAGGCACAGGTCCAGGCGGCCGAGGTAGCGCTCAGCGGCGTGCGCGAGGAAGCGCGGGTCGGCCAGCGCACGACCCTCGACGTCCTCAACGCCCAGCAGGAACTCCTGACGGCCCGCGTCAACCTCATCACGGCGCAGCGCGACCGCGTGGTGAACTCCTACGCCGTGGTGCAGGCCATGGGCCGCCTGTCGACCCGGGCGCTCGGCATCGCCATCGCCCAATACGAAGCGCGCGAGCACTTCGATCAGGTCAAGGACCTGTGGATCGGCGTGCGCACTCCGGACGGGCGTTGAGTCGCGCCACCGAGGGGTGCTTTCCTGTGCGCGCCGAAGGGCTTCGGCTTGCTCATTCGACCTCCCGTGAAATACTGCTGGGGACGGTGATTCTCCGTTGCGGGATCGAGCGGTTGCCAAAGGTATGAGTGCAGCGAACTCAAAGGCTCAAGAGCCGTCCATGGAGGAGATCCTCGCCTCCATCCGTCGCATTATCGCCGACGACCAGGACGGCGGCAAAGCCGCTCCCTCCGCGACGCTGCAGCAGCCCGCCCGTGCGGCTCCGCCGCCGCCCCCCGCTCCCGTCGACGAGGACGATGAGGACGTGCTCGATCTCAGCGAGGTCGCCACCCCCGTGTCGCGGGGCGGGCCGAGCCTCGATCTCGACCATGACGACATCGGCTATCGCGATGCCGAAGACAGCGACTTCGACGCTTTCGAGATCGAGGAAGCGCCCGAGGCCGCCGCTCCCCCGCCGCCCGAGCCGCTCTTGGCCGAGCCGGAGCCGGCCTCGCCGCTCTTCCACGAGCGCCTGATCTCGACCTCGACCGACAGCACGGTCACCGGCAGCTTCAACATGCTGGCCCACACGGTGCTGACCCAGAACGCGCGCACCCTCGAGGATCTCGTCAAGGAGATGCTCAAGCCGATGCTGAAGACCTGGCTCGACGACAACCTGCCGACCCTCGTCGAACGCCTGGTCCGCGCCGAGATCGAGCGCGTGACGCGAGGGCGCTGACCCTGCCTGTCATCCCCGGCGGCCCGCAGGGCTGGGAAGGGGATCCAGGAGCACGGTGGCGCGTAGTTTGATCCCCTTCCCCTCCGCTTCGCTCCGGCCGGGGATGACAGCGACGCGCTGGCCGGCGTGTTGACTTGGCGGGCCCGCTTGGCTTTCTAGCCCGCCTGTCGGCGCGCCGCGCCCCCCAACCGGTTTCGCTCCATGATGGACAAGACGTTCGACCCCGCCGCCGTCGAGGCGCGCATCGCCGCCCGCTGGGACGAGGCCGGCGCTTTCCGGGCCGGCCGCCCGGAGCGCCGCGCCGCCGAGACCTTCTGCATCGTCATCCCGCCGCCCAACGTGACGGGATCCCTGCATATGGGTCACGCCCTCAACAACACCCTGCAGGACATCCTGTGCCGCTTCGAGCGCATGCGCGGCCGCGACGTGCTCTGGCAGCCGGGCACCGATCACGCCGGCATCGCCACCCAGATGGTGGTCGAGCGCCAGCTCGCGGAGCGCCAGGAGCCGGACCGCCGCAGCCTCGGCCGCACGGAGTTCCTCAAGCGCGTGTGGGCGTGGAAAGCGGACTCGGAGGGCGCCATCCGGCGCCAGCTCACCCGGCTCGGCGCCTCCTGCGACTGGTCGCGCGAGCGCTTCACCATGGACGAGGGCCTTTCGCGGGCCGTCCTGAAGGTGTTCGTCCAGCTGTATCGCGACGGGTTCATCTACAAGGACAAGCGCCTTGTGAACTGGGACCCGAAGCTCCTCACCGCCATCTCCGACCTCGAGGTGCAGCAGATCGAGGTGAAGGGCCACCTTTGGCACATCCGCTACCCGATCGAAGGCGAGCCCGACCTCTCCATCACGGTCGCGACGACCCGGCCGGAGACCATGCTCGGCGACGCCGCCGTCGCCGTGCATCCCGATGACGAGCGCTACCGCGACCTCGTCGGCCGCACCGCAATCCTGCCGCTGGTCGGGCGCCGCATCCCGATCGTCGCCGACGCCTATTCCGACCCCGACAAGGGCACCGGCGCCGTCAAGATCACGCCGGCGCACGACTTCAACGATTTCGAGGTCGGCCGCCGACACGGCCTGCCGCTCATCAACGTGCTCGGGCCGGAAGGCCAGCTCGATCTCGAGGGTGATCCGGATTTCCAGCGCGACGTCGAGCCCTCGGCCGATCTCGACGCCGTCCTCGCCCTCGACGGGCAGGATCGGCTCGAGGCGCGCAAGCGCATCGTCGCCATGCTCGACGAGCGCGGCCTTCTCGATCGCGTCGAGCCGCACACGCATACCGTGCCGCACGGCGACCGCTCGGGCGCCGTCGTCGAGCCGTATCTCACCGACCAATGGTACGTGAACGTGCGGCCGCTCGCCGAGCGTGCGCTCGACGCGGTGCGCGCCGGGCAAACGCGCTTCGTGCCCGAGACCTGGGAGAAGACGTATTTCCAGTGGCTCGAGAACATCGAGCCGTGGTGCGTCTCGCGCCAGCTCTGGTGGGGTCATCAGATCCCCGCCTGGTACGGGCCGGACGGCGCCGTCTTCGTCGCCGAGACGGAGGAGGAGGCGCTCGCCGAGGGGCTCGCCCACGCCGTCGTGCAGGGCACGCTGAGCGAGGACGAGGCAACCGCCTTCGCCGAGGATCCTGAGCTCGCCGCAGGTTACCTCATGCGCGACGAGGACGTGCTCGACACCTGGTTCTCGTCGGCCCTGTGGCCGTTCTCGACGCTCGGCTGGCCCGACGAGACTCCGGAGCTGGGGCGCTACTATCCGACGAGCGCCCTCGTCACCGGCTTCGACATCATCTTCTTCTGGGTCGCCCGCATGATGATGATGGGCCTGCACTTCATGAAGGAAGTGCCGTTTCGCGACGTCTACATCCACGCTCTCGTCCGCGACGAGAAGGGTCACAAGATGTCGAAGTCGAAGGGCAACGTCATCGACCCGCTCGACCTCATCGACCGTTACGGCGCCGACGCGCTCCGCTTCACCCTCGCGGCCATGGCGGCGCAGGGGCGCGACATCAAGCTGTCCATGCAGCGCGTCGAGGGCTACCGCAACTTCGCGACCAAGATCTGGAACGCGGCGCGTTTCGCCGA
>DASQLE010000415.1:0-2138 GCA_035630175.1 Beijerinckiaceae bacterium | reverse complement strand
AGGTCTCGTGGCAAGCCTTGCGCGACCCGGCGGGAACCGGGATCGCCAACCCCGAATATACCATCACCGCCAAGCTTGTTGAGATCCTGAAGGAGATGGCTCCCGCGATACCCCGCATCGGGCTCGTCCTGAGTGCGGCCAACCCCTCCACGGCCTTCAACCGGCGCCATTTCGAGGCCGCGGCGTCGAATCTCGGGATAGAGCCGCAATTCCTGCCGGTGCAACAGCCAGCCGACATCGAGAGAGCGTTCGCTGCTTTCGCGCGCGACCAGCACGGCGGCCTCGTGTTTCCGTCCGACTTGACGGTGTTGGCGCACCGCGCGCTCGTGACTACGCTCGCCGAGCGGCACCGCTTGCCGGCGGTCTACTCCGATCGCGCCATGGCGATCGCGGGCGGTCTCGCGTCCTACTCGGCAGACCGGCAAGAGATGTTCCGACAGGGCGCCGCTTACGTGAACCGCATTCTCCGCGGCGAGAAGCCGGCCGACTTGCCGGTGCAGCAGCCCACGCGATACGAGCTCGTGATCAACACCCAGGCGGCCAGGGCGCTCGGCATCGCCTTGCCGGACGTGCTCCTCGCCCGCGCCGACGAGGTGATCGAATGAGGCGGTGGTGGCAACGCGGGATGAGGTCGGCGACGGAGAGCGCGCCGCCCATCCGCACCCGCCGCTCGCTGTTCCGGAAATACTTCGTCGCCCTGTTCGCCGCCGTGGTGGTGCCGCTTCTCGTCAATGGGGCAAGCGAGGCCTGGTTCGGCTACCGCGACCAGCGCGCGCAGCTCGACGGCCTGCTCGGGGCCGAAGCGCGCAGCGCCGCCGGCAAGATCGGAGGCTTCATCGACGGCATCCGCGATCAGCTCGGCTGGATGGTTCAGCTCCCCTGGAGCGCCGCCGCCGAGGAGCGGCAGCGCATCGACGCCCTGCGCCTGCTGCGGCAGGTCCCCGCCATCATGAGCCTGACGCTCGTCGACGGCGCGGGGATCGAGCGGCTGCACGTCTCGCGCGTCGGCCTCAACCGCATCGGCGGCGGCGCCGACCGCTCGGGCGACCCGGCCGTGCTCGGCGCGCGGGCGGCGCGGGCCTGGTACGGCCCCGTCACGTATTATCGCGGTTCCGAGCCGTTCATGACCATCGCCATCGCCGGCAACCGCGCGGCGGTCGGCGTCGCCGTCGCCGACATCAACCTGAAGCTGATCTGGGACGTGGTCTCGGCGATCCGCGTGGGCAGGAGCGGCCAGGCCTTCGTCCTGGACCGGCAGGGCCGCCTCATCGCCCATCCGGATATCAGCCTCGTGCTGCGCGGCGCCGACGACGCCAGCGCCAAGCCGCTGCAGGAGCTGCGTGCGGCGATCGTCAGCGCCGGCGGCGCCGCGACGACCGGCACCGACGCCACCGGGCGCACCGTCGTCGGCGCCATGGCGTCCGTTCCCGGCGTCGACTGGTCGGTGCTCGTCGAGCAGCCGCTGGCGGAGGCCTTCGCGCCGATCAACGCCGCCCTGTGGCGCACCGCTGCGCTACTCCTCGCCGGCGCCGCCCTCGCGGCCGCCCTCGCCTATTGGCTGGCGCGGCGCGCCTCCGGCCCGATCCGGCTCCTCGAGCACGGCGTCGAGCAGATCGGCGCCGGGCAGTTCGATCATCGCATCGACATGAGGACCGGCGACGAGTTCGAGCATCTCGCCAGCCGCTTCAACGAGATGGCGGGCGAGCTGGCGGTCTCGCAGGAGCGCTCGGAGCGCATCAACCAGCTCAAGCGCTTTCTCGCCCCGCAGGTCGCCGAGCTCGTCGGCAGCGGCGCCGACAGCTCGCTGCTCGACAGCCAGCGCCGCGAGGTCGTGGCCGTGTTCTGCGACCTCCGCGGCTTCACGGCGTTCTCGGCCAAGGCCGGTCCCGACGAGATCATGGGCGTGCTCGGCGAATATTACGAAGCGCTCGGCGCCATCTTGACGCGTTACGGGGCGACGCAGACCAGCTTTCTCGGCGACGGCATGATGCTGCTCATGGGTGCGCCGCTGCCTTGCCCCGACCCGGCGCTGAGCGCCGCACGCATGGCGCTCGAGATGCAGGAGGCCGTGCAGGCTCTCATCGCCGGCTGGCGGAGGCGCGGCTACGCCATCGGCTTCGGCATGGGCCTTGCGCAGG
>DASQLE010000414.1:0-5850 GCA_035630175.1 Beijerinckiaceae bacterium | reverse complement strand
CCAGCTCGCCGCCATGCGCGGCCTGATGGCCAAGCCCTCCGGCGAGATCATCGAGAGCCCGATCATCTCCAACTTCAAGGAGGGGCTCGACGTGCTCGAGTATTTCAACTCGACGCACGGCGCCCGCAAGGGCCTCGCCGATACGGCGCTGAAGACGGCGAACTCGGGCTATCTCACGCGCCGTCTGGTCGATGTCGCGCAGGACTCGATCGTCACCGTCGAGGACTGCAAGACCAAGGCAGGCATCAAGACGCGCGCGATCATCGACTCAGGTCAGGTGGTCGCCTCGCTCGGCTCGCGCATCCTCGGCCGCGCGACGGCGGAAAATCTCGTCGATCCGGACGGCAAGATCATCGTGGCGCAGGGCACCATGATCGAGGAAAGCCATATCGACGCCATCACGGCCGCCGGCATCCAGGAGGTGAAGATCCGCTCCGTGCTGGTCTGCGCCTCGAAGAACGGCGTGTGCGCGACCTGCTACGGGCGCGACCTCGCCCGCGGCACGCCGGTCAACCACGGCGAAGCAGTCGGCGTCATCGCCGCCCAGTCGATCGGCGAGCCGGGCACGCAGCTCACCATGCGCACCTTCCATATCGGCGGGGCGGCGCAGATCGCCGACCAGTCCTTCATCGAGTCCAACTTCGAGGGCACGGTGAAGTTGCGCAACCGCAACGTCGCCCGCAATACGGATGGCGACCTGATGGTGATGGGCCGCAACGTGGCGGTGGTGATCGTCGGGCCGGACGGAGTCGAGCGGGCCGTGCACCGGCTGCTCTACGGCGCCCGCCTCAAGGTCGACGAGGGCGACAAGATCAAGCGCGGCCAGCGCATCGCCGAGTGGGACCCCTACACCCGTCCGATCGTCACCGAGGTCGACGGCACGGTCGGGTACGAGGACCTCACCGACGGCGCCTCGATGGTGGAGTCGATGGACGAATCGACCGGCATCGCCAAGCGCGTCGTCATCGACTGGCGCTCGACGGCGCGCACCGCGGATCTGCGTCCGGCCCTCGTCATCCAGAACAAGGACAAGATCGCCAAGCTGGCGCGCGGCGGCGACGCCCGGTACCTCCTGCCCGTCGACGCGATCCTGTCCGTCGACCCGGGCCAGAAGGTCAAGGCGGGCGACGTCCTGACCCGCATCCCGACGGAGAGCGCCAAGACGCGCGACATCACGGGCGGCCTGCCGCGCGTGGCGGAGCTGTTCGAGGCGCGCCGCCCCAAGGACGCGGCGATCATCGCCGAGAAGTCGGGCACCATCCAGTTCGGGCGCGACTACAAGAACAAGCGCCGCCTGACCCTGAATCCGCACGACGGCTCGGAGGCGGTCGAATACCTGATCCCCAAGGGCAAGCACATCCACTTGCAGGACGGGGACGTGGTCGAGGTCGGCGATTTCATCGTCGACGGCAACCCGGCGCCGCACGACATCCTGGCCATCAAGGGCGTCGAGGAGCTGGCCGCCTATCTCGTCAACGAGATCCAGGAGGTCTACCGGCTCCAGGGCGTCAACATCAACGACAAGCACATCGAGGTGATTGTCCGGCAGATGCTGCAGAAGGCCGAGATCACGGACGGGGGCGATTCCGAGCTCCTGGCCGGCGAGCAGCTCGACCGGCTGGAGCTCGAGGCGCTCAACGAGCGCCTGGTCGCCGACGGCAAGAAGCCGGCCCAGGGGGTTCCGGTCCTGCTCGGCATCACCAAGGCCTCGCTGCAGACCCGCTCCTTCATCTCGGCGGCCTCCTTCCAGGAGACCACCCGGGTGCTCACCGAGGCGGCGGTCAACGGCAAGGTCGACAACCTCGAGGGCCTCAAGGAGAACGTCATCGTCGGCAGCCTCATCCCGGCCGGCACCGGCGCGGCGAATGCCGATATCCGGACCATCGCCCAGCGCCGCGACGACCTCATCCTGGCCCAGAAGTCGAGCGAGGCGCAGGCGCGAGCGCAGGCCCAGCTGGCGGAGCTCCCGCCGGCCGCCGAGTAAGTCTTGCAGAGCAGGAAAGTCGAGGAGGCCGCCTTCGGGCGGCCTTTTCTTATGCCGACGCAATGACTACATGCGTTCTACGAATGGGTTTCGCGCCATTCCCGGTTGACGAACTCCGAGTCGGCCGATAGAAGGCGCGGACTTCAGGCTGGTCGTAGGCGACTGGCGATCGGAGCTGCCTAAAGCCCGATCCACGCCGCCTAAACACTGCCGACTCAACAACGACCGAACGGGTCAGCTTTGAGGCAAGACCGCGAGCAATCGTGGTCCTCTGCGAGCGGGGCGCGCCAGAGGCCTTTCACGGGGCCTGTGGCGCGGATTCGTTTTGCGCAGGAATCGCCTCCCGGCAAGACGCCGATCAGCGACGAGCGTTTTTCCGGCGACTTGGCTTTCCGGCGACTTGGACGCCGGTTCGCCGTCGAAAGCGCGGCAAGAACGAAGAGCCGATGGCTCTGATGTGACAGGAAGCGGCCGCGCTGCGGCCTTGCGAAGAGGGCATGGAATGCCGACGGTCAGCCAGCTGATCCGCAAGCCGCGGAGAGCGCAGAAGAGCCGCAACAAGGTGCCGGCGCTGGACGCATGCCCGCAGAAGCGCGGCGTGTGCACCCGCGTCTACACGACGACGCCGAAGAAGCCGAACTCGGCGCTGCGCAAGGTCGCCAAGGTGCGCCTCACCAACGGCCACGAGGTGATCGGCTACATCCCGGGCGAGGGCCATAACCTTCAGGAGCATTCCGTGGTCATGATCCGCGGCGGCCGCGTCAAGGATCTGCCCGGCGTCCGCTACCACATCCTGCGCGGCGTCCTCGATACGCAGGGCGTCAAGAACCGCAAGCAGCGCCGCTCCCTCTACGGGGCGAAGCGGCCCAAGTGACGCGCGTGGCGCGCGCGAGCGCGCCGATGCGCGTGATCCCGGACGGCGCCTAGCGACGATCCGGGATCTCAGGACGAGTAGGGCGCCTTTCCGGCGTGAGGTCCTCGGGTCGCCTGAGGATGACGAAACTGAACTAGTAGGAAAACAGAGATGTCCCGCCGTCACAGCGCCGAGAAGCGTGAGATCATCCCGGACCCGAAATTCGGGGACGTGGTCGTCACCAAATTCATGAACTCGATCATGTACGAGGGCAAGAAGTCGGTCGCCGAGAACATCGTCTACGGCGCCTTCGACATCATCGAGAACCGCACCAAGAACCCGCCGCTCGAAGTCTTCAAGCAGGCGCTCGATAACGTCGCCCCGGCCATCGAGGTGCGCTCGCGGCGCGTCGGCGGCGCCACCTACCAGGTGCCGGTCGAGGTCCGCCACGAGCGGCGCCAGGCGCTGGCCATCCGTTGGCTCATCCAGGCGGCCCGCGCCCGCAACGACAAGACCATGGTGGAGCGTCTCTCGGGCGAGTTGATGGACGCCGCCAACAACCGAGGCAACGCCGTCAAGAAGCGCGAGGACACCCACCGGATGGCCGAGGCCAACCGCGCCTTCTCGCATTACCGCTGGTGACGGCAGGACGCCGCTAGGAGATTTGAGCGATGCCCCGCACGCACGCCATCGAGGACTACCGCAACTTCGGCATCATGGCCCATATCGATGCCGGCAAGACCACGACCACCGAGCGGATCCTCTATTACACCGGCAAGTCGCACAAGATCGGCGAGGTCCATGAGGGCGCCGCCACCATGGACTGGATGGAGCAGGAGCAGGAGCGTGGCATCACGATCACCTCCGCCGCCACCACCTGCTTCTGGCGCGACAAGCGGCTGAACATCATCGACACCCCCGGCCACGTCGATTTCACCATCGAGGTCGAGCGCTCGCTGCGCGTGCTCGACGGCGCCGTGTGCGTGCTCGACGGCAACCAGGGCGTCGAGCCGCAGACCGAGACCGTGTGGCGCCAGGCCGACAAATACGACGTGCCGCGCGTCGTCTTCGTCAACAAGATGGACAAGATCGGCGCCGACTTCTTCAAATGCGTCGACGACATCATCAAGCGCGTCGCCGGCAAGCCCGTCTGCCTGCAGCTGCCGATCGGCGCCGAGAGCAATTTCCAGGGCGTCGTCGATCTCATCCGGATGAAGGGGCTTGTCTGGTCGGGCGAGGCGCTCGGCGCCAAGTTCGACGAGGTCGAGATCCCGGCCGATCTGCAGGATCAGGCCAAGGAGTATCGCTCCAAGATGGTCGAGGCCTGCGTCGAGCTCGATGACGACGCCATGGTGGCCTATCTCGACGGTCAGGAGCCGGACGAGGAGACCTTGCGCCGTCTCGTGCGTCTCGCCGTGCAGAAGCGCGCCTTCCACCCGGTCCTGTGCGGCTCGGCCTTCAAGAACAAGGGCGTGCAGCCGCTCCTCGACGCGGTCGTCGATTATCTTCCCTCGCCGGCCGATCGCGGCGCCATCCCGGGCACCGATCCGAACACCGACCAGCCGGTCGAGCGCCGCCCGCTCGACAGCGATCCGTTCTCCATGCTCGCCTTCAAGATCATGGACGACCCGTTCGTCGGCACGATCACCTTCTGCCGCGTCTATTCCGGCAAGGTCGAGTCGGGCGCCGGGCTCGTCAACTCGACGCGCGAGAAGAAGGAGCGCGTCGGCCGCATGCTCCTGATGCACGCCAACAACCGCGAGGACATCAAGGAGGCCTTCGCCGGCGACATCGTCGCGCTGGCCGGCCTCAAGGACGTGCGCACCGGCGACACCCTGTGCGATCCGCAGAAGCCCGTCATCCTTGAGAAGATGGAGTTCCCGGAACCCGTCATCGAGATCGCTGTCGAGCCGAAGTCGAAAGCCGACCAGGAGAAGCTCGGCGTCGCCCTGGCGAAGCTCGCCGCGGAGGACCCGTCCTTCCGCGTTTCGACCGACCAGGAATCCGGCCAGACCATCCTCAAGGGCATGGGCGAGCTGCACCTCGACATCAAGATCGACATCCTGAGGCGCACCTACAAGGTGGACGCCAATATCGGCGCTCCGCAGGTGGCCTATCGCGAGCGCATCTCGAAGCCTGTCACGGTCGACTACACGCACAAGAAGCAGACCGGCGGCTCGGGCCAGTTCGCCCGCATCAAGATCGTCGCCGAGCCGAACGAGGCGGGCGCCGGCTACGAGTTCGCGTCGAAGATCGTCGGCGGCAACGTGCCGAAGGAATACATCCCGGGCGTCGAGAAGGGCCTCGAGAGCGTGCTTGGCTCCGGCGTGCTCGCCGGCTTCCCGGTCGTCGATCTCAAGGTGCAGCTCATCGACGGCGCTTACCACGACGTGGACTCGTCGGCGCTCGCCTTCGAAATCGCCTCGCGGGCCGCCTTGCGCGAAGCGCTGCAGAAGGGCGGATCGGTTCTGCTCGAGCCGATCATGAAGGTCGAGGTCGTGACGCCGGAGGATTACACCGGCGGCGTCATCGGCGACCTCAACTCCCGCCGCGGCCAGATCCAGGGGCAGGACATGCGCGGCAACGCGGTCGTCGTCAACGCGATGGTGCCGCTCGCCAACATGTTCGGCTACGTCAATACGCTGCGGTCCATGAGCCAGGGCCGCGCCACATTCACGATGCAGTTCGACCACTACGAGCAGGTGCCGTCGAACGTCGCCGCCGAGGTTCAGGCGAAATACGCCTGAACCCGCCAACCGATCACTGAAAGACACGAAAGCAGGGTGCTGCCATGGCGAAAGAGAAGTTCAACCGTTCGAAGCCGCACTGCAACATTGGGACGATTGGCCATGTCGACCATGGCAAGACGTCTTTGACGGCGGCGATCACGAAGGTTTTGGCGGAGAGCGGCGGGGCGACGTTCACGGCCTATGACCAGATCGACAAGGCGCCGGAGGAGAAGGCGCGCGGCATCACGATCTCGACGGCGCATGTGGAGTATGAGACGAGCAAC
>DASQLE010000413.1:0-4643 GCA_035630175.1 Beijerinckiaceae bacterium | reverse complement strand
CGCAGCGCCTGCTGGATCTCCGTCACCTTGTCGCCGAGCAGCAGGCGGGTCTGCTCGTCGAGGGCGCCGAACGGCTCGTCCATGAGCAGGATCTTCGGCTCGAAGGCAAGCGTGCGCGCGATCGCCACCCGCTGGCGCATGCCGCCGGACAATTCGGACGGATAGCGCTTCTCGAATCCGGACAGGCCGACGAGGTTGATGAAATGCCGCGCCCGCGCGACGCGCTCGCCTTTGGCGACTCCCTTGATCTCCAGCGGAAAGGCGACGTTGTCGAGCACGTTGCGCCAGGGAAAGGTCGATTCCTCCTGGAACACCATGCCGATGGCGGGATGCGGCCCGGCGATGAGATCGCCGGCGACAGTGACGCGTCCCTGGAATTGCCCCAAGAGCCCACCGATGATGTTGAAGAGTGTCGACTTCCCGCATCCCGACGGGCCGATGAGGGTCACGAAC
Source organism: Beijerinckiaceae bacterium (assembly GCA_035630175.1). Lineage (GTDB taxonomy): Bacteria > Pseudomonadota > Alphaproteobacteria > Rhizobiales > Beijerinckiaceae > JAJKJG01. The sequence goes on along the minus strand of DASQLE010000413.1, from coordinate 4,190 downwards.
TCGCCGGCCTCCACCGTGAAGGACATGCGGTCGACCGCCACCACGGCCCCCTCGGGCGTCTCGAAGCGCTTGGCGACGTCATCGATGACGAGCAGCGGCATCCCGCCCTTTGCAGGAGACGGGCGGGATGCCGTCGCGGGAGCCGTCGCGGTGGTCATCGCAGTCCTCGATCAGCGCGAGCCGGAAGGCCGGCACGTTAGCATGGCTACGTGCCGCACCTCACAGCGTCGGCTCACTGCCGCGGCGGGATCTGGATCAGCTCCGCCAGTTGCTCCTTGGTGAGCGGGGCGGCCGTGAACTTGAGGGCGACCGCATCGTGGACGATGCTCTCGAGGCCGACCACCTTGTCGGGATCGATCGACGCTTTCGGGAAGAACTCGTCCCGGGTGCGCTTGGCCAGCGCCTCCGGGATGCCGACGAACTCGGCATAGGTCTTGAGCGCCGCCGGGTCGGAATACATCCAGTCGACGGTTTCCCGATACGCCTTCATGTAGCGCGTGATCGCGTCCTTGCGCGTCTGCAGCGTCTGCACGGTGGCGGCCAGGATGCGCACCGTCTGCCCCTTGAAGGCGGCGGCGTCGTCGCCGCTGGCGATGATGCGGATCTTGCCCTGGTCGAGGAGGTCGAGGCCGAAGGGCGGGGCCGACCAGCCGACGTCGATCTGCCCGGACATGACCTGCGTCAGGGTCGAGGGCGGGCCGCCGGTGGCGACCGGCTTCGCCTTCAGGTTGTTCTCCTTGACGTAGGCGTTGACGACGCCGTGCGTTGAGGAGCCGTTGGTGGAATAGGCGATGGTCTTGCCGTCCGTGTCCTTGAGATTCTTGATCGGCGAGTCCGCCCGCACGTACCAGAACAGGTCGGCGGCGCCGGTCGTCTCGGCGCCGATGATGCGCAACGGGGCTCCCTTGGAGAATAGGCTGAGGGCGCCCATGATGCCCGACGCCACGCCGATATCGACGCTGCCGGACACGACGGCCTGCTGCGTCTCGCCTCCCCCTTGCGTGTAGAGGATCTCGAGGGCGAGCCCGTGCTTCTTGAAGATGCCGACGCGCTGGCCGAGCTCGGACACCGAGGTGTCCCAATTGCCGCGCTGGCCGACGGCGAGCTTCAGCGTGTCTTGCGCGGCGGCCGGCAGCGAGCCGGCGATCAGCGCGCCGAGGACGGCGATGACGCCGCCCCGTCTCGTCCACGTGGTCATGGTTCCTCCCTGGTCGTTATTGGTTTGCTGGTTTGTTGCTTACTTGATGATCTCGGCCGCTTTCTTGGCGATCTCCGGCGGCGTGTTGTAGACGTCCTGAACCAGCTTCTGGATCTGCTCGCCGGGCACGGGCGTGATCTCGAGCCCGGCCTTCTCGGCCTCGGCCAGGAACTCCTTGTCCTTCATGGTGTCCATGAAGGCCTTGCGCAGCGCCTCGGCCCGGTCCTGCGGGATGCCGGGCGGCGCCACGAACGGGCGGCCCATCACCTGACGCGCGAAGATCAGGCGCAGGATCTGCTTCTGCTCGTCCGTCTTGGCGAGGTCGGTGACGAGCGGCACGTTGGGCAGGTCGGGATGCTTCTCGAGCGCCAGCTGCGGGAGAATGTTGATCTTCTTCTCGTCGAGCCAGTTCTTGTGCGTCGCCATCACGCTCGACCACGACCAGCCGCAGCGGCCATGCACCTCGCCGCGCTCCATGGCGAGCACGGCGTCGTTGCCCCCGGGATAGCCGCTGACGATCTTCATCTTGGTGCCGAGCACGCCGTTGAGGACGCGCGGGAACTGCACCGTGTCGTCGCTGGCGCCGGTGCCGCCGACCGCGATCTCCTTGGCCATCAGCTCGTCGAACTTGGTCACCCCGGAGGTATGCCACGTGGCGCAGACGCTGACCTCGTCGTTGGCGCTGCCGATCCAGGTGAATTTCGGGCCTTCGAACTGGGCGCCCGGAATACCGAGGATGGGATTGAAGGCCGTGCCGCGCCCGATGGTGGCGAAGACCGACCCGTCCTTCGGCGCGACGTTGTAGAGCCAGTTGACGAGGCGCAGGCTGCCGGCGCCCTCCATGTTCTTCGGGACGATCGTCGGGTTGCCGGGGATGTGCTTGCCGATGTGGCGGGCCACGATGCGCGCATAGACGTCGTAGCCGCCGCCGACGCTGTAGCCGATATAGAGGTCGACGTTCTTGCCCTTGTAGAACTCGGCCGGGCTTTGCGCCGGCGCGGCGGCCGGCAAGAGGAACAGCACGGCCGCAGCGGCCCCGCCTAACAAGTTTCGCCTTATCATCCATATTCTCCTGAAACGTTTCCTCACGCGCGGGCCTCGGAGCCCGCCTTCTTCTTTGGACCCGATCTCTCGACCGCCTGATCCTTTAAGCAGCCCGGCTCTCGTTAGGGAAGAACTTGTCCATCTTCGGCTCGACGCCGTTTTTTGTCATTTCCTCGAGCCAGATACGGTGGATACGGGGGTCCTGGTCCTCGTATTCGATCTGGTCGCCGCCTTCCTTGATGCTGGTCGAGACGGCCCCCTTCTCGCCCGGCTTGACGCCGAGCAGGGAGCGCCGCTGCGACAGCATCGTCGGGTAGCGCAAGCCGCCCACCGCCGTCGCGAGATAGCGCGCCGGCGATTGGCTGGTGTTGAAGTGCTGATGGAACTGCTTGTCGGCGGGCGGGAACACCACCCCGTGCTTCCAGTCGATGCGCAGGAAGTCCTTGTCGCCTTCGTACCAGAGCAGCGAGTAGCCGTGGCCGCTGACGCACATGACATGAAAGCTCGGCCCGTGGCGGTGCCCCTTCTTGTAGGTGCCGACCGGCATCTCGGAGATATGCGCGTGCATGGTGCCGTCCGCGAGCACGAACATGATGTTGGTGCCGCCGGCGCCGCGGTCGCCCCACGATTTCAGCTCGATGCCGGCGAGATCCGGCACGTAGTTGGTCTCCCACATGTGGTTGCCCGGACGCACCGTGATGAGATCGCCCTCGCCCGAGTAATATTCGCGCTTGCCGGCGCGGTCGATGAAGTCGAAATCGACGCCGAAGACGAAGTCCTCGTTGTGGAAGGTGTTCATGACGAGCGGCATGTTGGTGGTGCTGACGAGGAGCGCGCGCTCGCTGCCGCTGGCGTTGAAGAAGCGGTGCCTGGCGTTGAGCGGGATGGCGAACAGGCTTTTTGGGCCCCACTCGAAGCTGCGCTTTGTGCCATCGGAGAACTCGATCTGGGTGCTGCCGCGGCCTTCGAGTACATAGACGACGTCCTCGTAGAGGTGCCGCTGCGGCGAAGTCGATCCTCCGGGCGGGATGTCGAGCACGAACATGTTGCAGAAATCGCCGCGGCCTTTCAGGTGCACGGCCGCGCCCTTGACGCCGGTGCGAGGCCAATCGCCGGTTTCGACCGTGAACAGGTCGATGCCGTAATCTTCCGAGACCTTGAGGCCTTCCTTCGCGATCCAGTCGAGATACGGGTCGATGCCGTAGCGCGGCGCGGGCAGATCGCTCATCGTGCTTCCTCCTCGATCGCGTTGTAGCTCATGCAAACAGCAACGATTTGATCACGACCGGCACCACTCCGGGCGGCGTGATCATCTCGCCCACATCGACGTAATCCAGTTCCTGCAATTGCACGCCGTCGATCGAGACGACTTTCCCCCGAACCTGCAGCGCGTCGTCGAGCAGATGCCCGATGCTGCGCCCGATATCGCCGTCGATCATCAGGAGCAGGAGCTCCTCGCGTAGGCCGTCCGGCGCCACCGCCTGCCGGATGGCGGCGGCCATGTCCCGAAGGCGCGTGTATTCGGGATCGCCGGTCCAGCCGAAGGCGACCGCTACGCGCGATTCCGGCCTGAGGTCGAGCTGCTCCAGCTTGGCCCGAATGGCGTCCGTCACGGCCGCGACCGGGATGCGCTCGGCGCCGTTCAGCTCGACGCGCACGACGGGGACATTGTGGACCGGCAGCACCTCGGGCGCCGGCAGATGGATGGTCTTGCCGCTCACCTGGACGGTGAACTGCGACGCGCCGATCACCGTGGCGCGGATGCGCTGGCCGGGATCGACCAGCGGCAGCCGGCTGCGCTGCGCCAGCTTTTCCGTGAGGGCGGCGGCCAGCATCCTGGCGATGTCGCCGTAGTCGCGGTCCTCGTGGCCGAAAATGTATTCGGACACGCCGCCCGAGACCGTGATGAGGGTCGGCGCGATCGGCCGCGGCAACTGCTCGGTAAGCT
>DASQLE010000412.1:0-4070 GCA_035630175.1 Beijerinckiaceae bacterium | reverse complement strand
TCGAGGACGTCGCATCGCCGGCCGACGAGGCCGCCCTCAAAAGCGCGCGCGCCTATGGCGGAGTGGGCTATGGCGGGGCAGGGCCTGGCGACGCATCGCCTCACCAGCATTTCGGACCGTTGATCGTCTCGTGCGAGCGCGCCGATCTGCGGCCGCTCCCCACGGGCGTCATGATCTACGCCGATCGTGACCGACGCCTCGATCCCCTCCCCTCCCCGCCGGTGCCGCGCGCGGAGGTGATCGACGAGCTCTATGCGGCCGTGATGGAAGGCCGGCCGCCGCTGCACGGCGGCGCTTGGGCCTTGGCGACGCTCGAGGTGTGTCTCGCCATCCTGCAATCCGCCCGGGAGGAGCGGGAGGTGCTCCTGCACCGCCAAGTCGGCCTTCCCGATCGCTGAGAGACAAGACGGAATCAAAACGGGAGGCTCCTTCGAGCCTCCCGCTTGCGAGACGATCGCTTACTGGCGAGGAGCGGTGCTGCTGCCGCCGCTGCTCGGCTGCCCGTCGGAGCGGAAGGACGGAGCGGATTCGAGATCGGCGCGGGTCATGGTGCGCAGCACGACGCGGTCCGGGTTGATCGTGCCCGTGCCGGCGCCGGCCGTCCCTGCGGTTCCGGTCGTGGCCGGCCCGCTGCTGGCGCCGGAGCCCGACGCCGCGCCCTGAGGCACGATCTCGAGCGCCTGGAACGGCACTGCGACGTCCTTCTGGCCGATGCCGAGGAAGCCGCCTACCCCGACGATCGCGGCGACGACCTGGCCCTGCCGGTCGAGCAGGAGATCGCTGATGTCGCCGATCGATTCGTTGTTGGCTCCGTAGACGCGCGTGCCCCGAAGGTCCGAGCCCATGATCTGACCGGGCTCCGGAGCGGCGAGCGGCTTCATGGTCGCAGCGCTGCCGGCCGTCGAAGCCATGCCCGAGCCGGCTGAGCCAGCCGAGCCGGCGCCCATGGCGCTCCCGGACGAGGGAATGCTCGAGCCCATGCCGGCGCCACCGGAGGTGCCGCTGCTCGTTCCTGCGCTACCGGCCGTGCCGCTGCTCATGCCGGTGCTTCCAGCGGTGCCGCCGGGCTGCATGGCCGGCGAGCCGGAGGTCGTGGATCCCGAGCCGGTGGCGGCCGGCCGATCGGTCGGCGGAGTCGTGGCGGTCTGCGCCAGAGCCGGAGCCGCGACCAGAGCGGAGGCCAGAAAGCAAGCAGCCATATGCGTCTTGAGCATTGAAATCTCCTGAGTTTTAACAAGGATGAACGCGCTCGCCGCGTCCGAAGCACCCCTCTATCGGCGAGACGCGAGGGGTTTCAGCAAACGACCTCGATGAGCGCTGGGCCCGGCCCGAGGTCTTGCCTACCAACAAGCGTCCATCGCGTTCGTTCCGCGATTCGTCACGACTTCGGCCGCGGCTTCCCATCGTCTGAAGGAACCGGCGTCGGCGCGCATCGTTTCTTCCATGATGCGGTCTCCTGCCGTTGCATCACGGCTTTGGAGGAAGACGATGAAATCGATCCATGCTCTGGGCTTCGCCGTTGCGGTGCTCGCCTTTCCGATGGTCGTGGCCGGCGATGCCGCCGCCGATCAGACCGATCAGACCGATCAGGCTTGGCAAAGCGAGCAGACCTGGCAGGGCTACGCGCCCCGGTGCCAACCGACCGAGCTGGCGCGCGATGCCGCCTTGCGCGATCCGTGCGAGATGTCGGTGGCGATCTTCGGCGTCGCCGGTCCGACCGTGCTCAGCCGCGCCGACGGTCTCGACGTGCAAAGCACCGGCAGCATCACGCGATAGGAGCCAGGCGCGCGAAACGAGCCGCGCTCTCCCCCTCGCCCACGCCCCCAGTGACTGGCCCACGCTCCCCTTGGGGCGTGGGTTTTCCATGATCAGAGCTTGGTAGCCTATAACGCTCGCCCGATGCCGGCCTCGCACGCCCGTTCGTAGACGATCTGGGCGAAGGCGACATCCTCGAGGCCGATGCCGAGCGACTTGAAGAGCGTGATGTCGGCAGGCGCGCGGCGGCCCGGGGCGCGACCGGCCGCGATCTCCCCGAGTTCCCGGACGGACGCCCAATCGAGAAGCCCCTCGGCGGCAAGGTCGATGAACTCGGCCGCTTCCGTCTGGGCTTGCCGGCGATCGTCGGTGGCCCTGACGGCGGCGCGCAGCACGAGCGCCCGGTCCAGCTCGCGCCGGGTCGCGGCGTTGGCGCCGGCGGCGTTCACGTGCACCCCGTCGGCGAGCCATTCCGAACGGCAGACGGGCTCGGCCGATTTGGTGATCGTGACCACGACGTCTGCCTCGGCGACACAGGCCTCGCCCGAGGGGCTGGGCCGCGCCGCGACCCGCAGCTTGTTCTCGACAAGCCGCGCGAAGGCATCGCGCCGCTCCGGCGAGCGGCTGAACACGCGCACTTCGGCGATCGGCCGCACGGCGCAGACGGCCGCCACCTGGGCGAAGGCCTGCTTGCCCGCGCCGATGATGCCGAGACGGCGCGCATCCGGGTTGGCGAGAAGGCGGGTTGCGACGCCGCTCGCGGCGCCGGTGCGCAACTGGCTGATGCCATTGGCCTCGATCAGCGCGAGCAGACGGTTGTCTTGCGATGAGTAGAGGGCGACGTGATACGTCGGATCGACATAGGCCTTGAGGCCGAACACCTCGCCGGCCGCCCAGGACGCGCCCATGAGATTGAAGAAGCGCGGGCCCACCGGCGCGCGCTGGCGCGGGAGGTTCGCCGTGCCCTGATCGCCCCAGCTCGCGAAGGCGCGCTCGAGCGCCGCGATGGCCTCGTTTATGCCGACGAGGGATGCGGCGTCTTCCTCCGAGATGAACAGCGGTCGAGGCATGACGGCGCGCCTGTCACGCGGCCAGACGGACGTCCTCGGGGATCGCCAGCGGCGCGTTGGCGCTCTCCTTGAACTCGACCGTCGTGAAGAGCAGCTCGGTGTCGCCGATATTCTCGACGCTGTGCAGCAGGTATTCGCCCGCGCCGTAATCGAGATGGCGCGTTTCGCCCGGGAAATGCCGGCAATCGACGATGCGGCCGTCCTCGAAATAGTTGCGCGCCGCGCCGTCGCTGTGGCACGTCCAGAAATAATCGAGGACGTGGCGGTGGAACGCGCAGCGCGTCCCGGGCGGCAGGCGCAGGTGCCAGACGCGCACGCGCTCGGTCTCCGACACGAGCACGCTGCCGACCACGCCGTTGAAGCGGTTGCGCTCGATGTCGTCCTGCAGCTCTTTCGGCCAGGCGGCGCGGGGGTTGTTCGTGTTCGCCATCGCTCCCTCCATGGGGGCAATCTGCGGTCGGACCGGCCCGCAAGGCAAGAGGATCATGCTCCGGCCAGCTTGCGGCCTCGGCCCGCCAAGCGCAGCAGGCCCGGCGCCAGCACCGCGAGGAGGGCCGCGGCGAGCAGCACGCCGGAGATCGGGCGCGACAGGAAGATCAAGCTGCTGCCGTGCGACAGGGTCAGCGACTGCCGCAGGGACGTCTCGAAGAGCGGGCCGAGCACGAGGCCGAGCACCATCGGCGCAGCCGGCCAGTCGTAGCGCTTCATCAGCCAGCCGAGGGCGCCGAAGCCGATCAGCAGCCAGCAATCCTCGATGCTGTTGGCCTGCGAGAAGACCCCGGCGAGGCACAGGGCGAGGATCGGCGGGTAGAGCCAGCGATACGGCACCTTCAAGAGTTGCGCGAACAGGCCGGCGAGCGGCAGGTTCATGATCAGCAAGATGACGTTGCCGACATACATGCTGGCGATGACCGCCCAGACCAGCTCGGCGTTCTTGTCGAACATCTCGGGACCCGGCCGCAGCCCGAACATGATGAGGGCGCCGAGGATCACGGCGGTGGTGCCGGAGCCGGGCACGCCGAGCGACAGCATCGGCACCATGGCGCCGGCGGCGGCGGCGTTGTTGGAGGCCTCGGGGCCGGCGACGCCCTCGATGGCGCCGCGGCCGAAGCGCGACGGATCGCGCGCCACCTTCTTCTCGACGATATAGGCGACGAAGGAGGCGATCGTCGCGCCCGTTGCCGGCAAGACGCCGATCAGGAAGCCGATGACGCTGCCGCGCAGGATGGGAAGGCGGCTGGCCTG
>DASQLE010000411.1:0-6023 GCA_035630175.1 Beijerinckiaceae bacterium | reverse complement strand
AGGCGGCAGCCGGCTGTCCGTCGTCACGTCGATGTCGCTCAGCATCGATCTGAGCTCAAGGAGGGCGGCGTCGCTGTGGTTCATGATTCACCGATACCAATTATAAGATTGGTAATGCATTTTTCTGAGGCGAGGTCAATGACGTCCGTGGTCCAGCTTGACACGTTAGCCTGATGGTTGCACATGCTCCGCCTAATTGGTCTTGATTGGTTATAAGAGCCGAGTGACCAAAACCCAGGGAGGAGTTCAATGCTGACACTGACACGCCGTGCCGTTTTGGGCGTAGCCGCGTTGACGTTGGTCGGGGCCGGCGCCGAGGCGCAGGACAAGCCCATGCGCATCGCCTTCGGCGATATCCCGAGCGTCGAATCCCTCTACTTCCTGATTGCGGTCGAGCGCACCAAGGAGAAGGGCGTGCCGGTCGAGATGATGTTCGTGAAGTCGGAGGACATCGCCGCCCAGGCGGTGCTGGGCAGCCAGGCCGATATCGGCGTCGGCACGCCCTACGCCATGCTGCAGAAGGTGCGCGCGCCCCTGAAGCTGTTCTACCAGATGAGCACGCTCAAGTTCTTCCCCGTGGTGAACACGGAATCCTACAAGACCTGGAAGGATCTCGACGGGCAGGAGGTCACGGTCAACTCGCGCGGCTCCGGCACCGAAGCCGTCATGAAGCTCGCCGCCGACAAGAACGGCATCAAATACAAGAACATCAGCTATGTGCCCGGCTCGGAAGTGCGTCTCGGGGCGCTGCTGCAGGGCACCGTCAAGGCGTCGATCCTCGATTCCACCAACCACAAGCTGCTGATGGAGCGCGGCGGCGGCAAGTTCGCCGTGCTGCCTCTCGACAACGTCAGCGCCACCGATGACGCCCTCTTCGCGAGCGCCGACTATCTCAAGAACAACCAGAAGGGTGTCGACGCCCTCGTCGAGAGCCTGCTCGCGACGATCCGCGAGATCAACGCCAACCCGGCCGTCGTCGCCGAGCTGCGCACCAAATACAAGCTCCTGCCGGATCTGCCGAAGCAGCTCGAGGACGACATCGTGCGCTACTACAAGGACGCGTCGGCCTCGAAGAGCATGTCGCCGACCGGCGGCACGATGGACGCGGCCAAGAACGACCTCACCTTCTTCAACCTCGCCGGCCAGATCACGGGCGAACCCGCCAGCCTCAAGGTCGAGGATTTCTGGGAGTTCGGTCCGCTCGACCGCGCCAAGAAGAAGCTCGGCATGTGACGGGACGGCGCCGTGGCCGTCATTGACCAGCCCGGCGCGGCTTCGGTCGCGCTCGAGCCCGAGCGGGCATCCTCCTTAAGGGTGCCCGGTATGGCGCTCTGGCGCCTCGCCTCGCTGGCCTTGTTCTGCGGACTCTGGGAGGTGGCGGGGCGCATCCCGATCAACCCGGCCTTCCCGCCCTTCAGCGACACCCTCGTCGCCTTCGCCCGGATGACCGCCGACGGCTCCCTGCCGCGCGCCTTCTTCATCACCCTGCAGCCGCTCGCGGTCGGCGTCGTCGTGTCGGCGGTGCTCGGCGTCAGCATCGGCGTCCTGATCGGCCTCCGGCGGATGGCGGAATGGCTGATCGCGCCGATCTTCATCGTCCTGCAGGCGGCGCCGATGGCGGCTTTGATCCCGCTCGTCACCTTCGTCTACGGCATCGGCATCACGGCCAAGATCATGTCCGTCTGCATCCTGGCGCTGCCGGTGATCGTGCTCAACTCCTACAAGGCCATCCGCAACGTCAATCCGTCGCTGATCGCCATGTGCCGCTCGTTCCTCGGCTCGCGGCCGCAGCAGATCGTCAAGATCATGCTGCCGGACGCGGCGCCGCTCATCTTCGCCGGGCTCCGTCTCGGCGTCTCGGCCGGCTTCATCGGCGTCATCCTGGCCGAGCTGCTCATCACGCCGACCGGCATCGGCGACCTCATCACCTTCCACCAGTCGACGGCGAGCTATCCGGAGATGTACGCCGCCATCGCCTCGATCGTCGCCTTCTCGGCCTTGACGCTGATGGTGCTGCAATGGGTCGAGGTGCGTCTGTTCCGTCCCGAAATGCGGGGAGCTTGACCATGCAGGCCGTTTCAACCGCGACGCCGCTCCCGCGCGGCCCCGTCGCCGCAGACGCGACGGGCGCCGTCGTCGAAGTGCGCGGCATCCACAAGGTCTACGACACCGGCACCGAGGCTTTGCGCGACGTCAATCTCGATTTTCCGCGCGGGGCGCTGACCTCGCTGCTCGGGCCGAGCGGCTGCGGCAAGACCACCTTGCTCAAGATCATCGCCGGCCTCATCGAGGCGACCTCCGGCGAGGTCTTCGTCAACGGCCGCCGGGTCACCGGGCCCGGCCCGGAGCGCGCCTTCGTGTTCCAGGATTTCGCCCTGATGCCGTGGGCGACCGTGATCCGCAACGTCGCCTTCGGGCTCGAGCTGCGTGGCACGTCGCAGCGCAAGCGCCACGACATCGCCCGGCACTACATCAACGAGGTCGGCCTTGCCGGCTTCGAGGAACGCTATCCGCACGAGCTCTCCGGCGGCATGCGCCAGCGCGTCGGCCTCGCCCGCGCGCTCGCCGTCAACGCCGACGTGCTCATGATGGACGAGCCGTTCTCGGCGGTCGACGAGCAGACCCGCCGCAAGTTCCAGGAAGACCTCTTGCGCCTGCGCGAGAACGAGAAGAAGACCTTTCTGTTCGTCACGCACTCGATCGAGGAAGCGGTTTACCTGTCCGACCAGATCATCATGCTGTCGCGCCGCCCGGGGCGCGTGTCGCGCATCATCGAGCCGAAGGTCGATCGTTCCGGCAGCCCCGACGAGATCCGTCGCGATCCGCACTACCTGGATACGGTCGAGGAGATCTGGCAGGTCCTCCGGCATTACGTGGATTGAATATGGCCGGCGCGACGCAGGCTCATCTAAGTCCCTCCCCGCAAGGGGAGGGCGGACTCGCATGCGACAGCATGCGAGTCGGGTGGGGCGGCAGCGCTAGTGCGGCAAGGTCGGCGCCGCCGCCCCGCCCCGGTCGCTTCGCGACTCGGCCCTCCCCTCGCGGGGAGGGAGTAGGGAGATTCTGATGCGCATGTTCGGCCGCGAGGTGCCGATGATGGCCTCGCTCATCATCTGGATCGTCCTCTGGGAGATCGTCGGCCGCGCCGGCCTCGTCTTCCTCCTGCCGCCCTTCAGCGAGGTGCTTGCCGCCATGGGCGAGCTGTTCGGCACGAGCAAGTTCTGGAGCGGCACGGTCACCACCTTGCGCGCCTTCGCGGTCGGCATGGTGGCCGCCATCGCGGTCGGCGTGCCGCTCGGCGTGCTCATGGGCCGCTCCAAGACCGCCGAGCGGCTTCTCGGCATGTGGGTCAACATCTTCGTCTCGGCCCCGCTCTCGGCGCTCGTGCCGATCCTGATGATCCTGTTCGGCCTCGGCGAGACCACCGTGATCATGGCGGTGTTCCTGTTCGCGGTGTGGATCATTGCCCTCGACACGCAGGCCGGCGTCGCGCATATGCAGCGCTCGCTCGAGGAGATGGCGCATTCCTACGGCGCGACCCCCGTCCAGCTCTACGGCAAGATCATCCTGTGGGCGGCCCTGCCGGAGATCCTCGCCGGCATCCGCATCGGCTTCATCCGCGGCGTCAAGGGCGTCGTCGTCGGCCAGCTCCTGGTGTCGATCATCGGCTATGGCGAATTGTTCGAGCTCTACTCGCGCAACTTCCTCATGGCCGAGTTCTGGGCGCTCACCGTTATCTTGTTCGCCTTCGCCATGATCATCGCCGAAGCCGTCGGGGTCGTCGAGAAACGCATCGAGTATTACGCAGGAGTGAGACAATGAACGTGCAATCCAAGGTGCCGAACTACGTGGTCCAGCCGGCCGCGATCCCGACCCTGCCGGTCGCCGGCAGCGATCAGGTGTTCCCCATCCGGCGCGTCTATTGCGTCGGCCGCAACTACGCCGAGCACGCCATCGAGATGGGCCACGATCCCAACCGCGAGCCGCCGTTCTTCTTCCAGAAGAACCCGGACAACGTCGTCACCGACGGCCGCTTCCCGTATCCGCCGAAGACCAGCGACGTGCACCACGAGATCGAGCTCGTCGTCGCGCTCGCCAAGGGCGGCGCCGACATCCCGGCCGAGAAGGCGCTCGACTGCGTCTACGGTTACGCCGTCGGCCTCGACATGACCCGCCGCGACCTGCAGGGCGAGGCCAAGAAGATGGGCCGCCCTTGGGAGGTCGGCAAAGCCGTCGAAGCGTCGGCGCCGTGCGGTCCGCTCGTGCCCGCGTCCAAGATCGGCCATCCGGCCAAGGGCGCCGTGTGGCTCGACGTCAACGGCCAGCGCCGCCAGACCGGCGACCTGTCGCAGCTCATCTGGAACATCCCCGAGACCATCGCCTACCTGTCGGGCCTGTTCACCTTGGCGGCAGGCGACCTCATTATGACCGGCACGCCGGCCGGCGTCGCCGCCGTCAAGAAGGGCGACGTCATGAAGGGCGGCGTCGAGGGCGTCGGCGAGATCGAGGTCCGCATCGTCTGAGGCGCCAACCCTCCCCCTTCATGGGGGAGGTCGAGTCGCCGCGATCACGGCGACTGGGTGGGGGTGGCAGCGCCGCTCTCCGGAAATGTCGTGCCTGCCGCTCGTCGGTCGCGCTGCGGTGCGACTGGGCCTCTCCCTCCAGGGGAGGGGCCTTATTGCGTCACATAGAGATACACCCCCTGCGTCAGGTAGAAGAGCCCGATGGCGATCATCAGGCCTTTCATCCAGCGCCGGAACTGGACGTCCGACAGCCGTTCCAGGATCGTCTTGGCCAAGTTCGTGCCGAGCACGGCGAGGCCGATCGCGAGGGCGATCACGGGCAGCGGGATGGCGTCGACGCTGCCGCCGATCAGAACGCCGAAATAGGCGAATTTCAGCGCGTGCGTCGCGACCTGGCACAGGGCCTTGGTGGCGACGACGGCGCGCCGGTCGAGCGGCGAGCGGACGAGGAAGATGTCGAGCGCCGGCCCCGACACACCCGAGACGAGCTGCAGCGCCGTCGAGATGAAGCCGCAGATCTCCGAGCCGAAACGGCGGTCGGCGCGCGGCGCCAGGCTGTCCGGCAGGGCGAGCCCCACGAAGGGCAGAATGCCGAGGGCGATGAACACCGTGGCCTGGTCAGGCACGTAGCGCACGGCCGCGAAGAGCGCGAAGGCGACCGCGGCGCCGATCATGTAGCGAGCGAAGATGCCGCCGTCGGCATGCGCCCGCCACAGGAAGGCCCGCGAGCCGTTCGAGGCCATCTGCGTCAGGGCGTGCAGCACCATGGCGGTTGTGACCGGCAGGAACAGGAGCAGCGCGCCCATAAGGACGAGCCCGCCGGCAAGCCCGAAGATGCCCGACAGGAACGAGGTCGCGAAAACCGCGACGGCAAGGGCTGCGGCGGCGCCGAAACTCATCAGGCGTTTCCGGAGGGTCGATGGCGTGATCCGTCATTCCGGGCTCGCCGCTTCGGGGCGTCCCGGGATAACGGGCGTGTTTGACACTTCGCGGCGCGCTCGGCAAACATCCGCCGCTGCATCCCGGAGCTGCGCAATGAACAAGCCGATCGGCAGGGCGCCCGCCGTTCAAGGGCAGGAGCATTGGACGACGAAGGGCGACGTCCGGCTGTTCCTGTGGGAGAAACGCACCGGCGCGGCCGAGAAGGCCGGCACGATCCTGTTCGTGCACGGCTCGTCGATGGCTTCGCAGCCGACCTTCGACCTCGCGGTGCCGGGCGTCCCCGATGCCTCTGCTATGGACTTCTTCGCGTCGAAGGGTTTCGACACCTGGTCCGTCGACATGGAAGGCTACGGCCGCTCCGACAAGCGCCGCGACATCAATTCCGACATCGCCACCGGCGCCGACGACCTTTCGGCTGCGTCCGACTACATCCTCGAGACGCGCGGCACGGGGCCGCTCCTCGTCTACGGCATCTCGTCGGGCGCGCTGCGCGCGGCCGCCTTCGCCGAGCGCCATCCCGAACGGGTGAAACGCCTCGCCCTCGATGCCTTCGTGTGG
>DASQLE010000410.1:0-13633 GCA_035630175.1 Beijerinckiaceae bacterium | reverse complement strand
GGTTGCGACGGCCTCAACGTCCTCGGCACGACCGGCGAGGCGACGTCCTTCACGGCGGAGCAGCGCATGGGGCTGATGTCGGCGATCGCCGAGGCCGGGCTGCCGCTCGACCGGCTGATGGTCGGCACCGGCGCCGCCGCGGTCGGCGACGCCACGCGCATCACCGGCCACGCTGCCGAGCTCGGCTTCGCCGGCGCGCTCGTCCTGCCGCCCTTCTACTACAAGGGCGTGTCGGGCGACGGTGTTCTCAGCTACCTCGACGCCGTCATCCGCGCCGCGCCCAAAATCCCGATCTACCTTTACAACTTCCCGGCGCTCTCGGGCGTGCCCTACGATCTCGAGCTGATCCGCCGGATCGTGGATCGTTTCGGCGATCGGGTGGTCGGCCTCAAGGATTCCTCCGGCGATCTCCCCTACGCCCGGTCGGCGGCCGAGGTCGCGTCGGGCTTCCGCGTGTTCCCCTCGACCGAGGCGAGCCTGCTCGAGGCGCGCACCGGCGTGTTCGCCGGCTGCATCTCGGCGACCGCCAACCTCAACGCCGATCTCTGCGCGCGCGCCTTCCACGACGGCGACGAGGGTGCGCTCAAGGCGGCGGTCGCCATCCGCGGCCTGTTCGACGGGCTGCCGCTGGTGCCGGGCATCAAGGCGCTGCTCGCCCGCATCCACGGCGACGCCCGCCTCGCCGAGGTGATGCCGCCGCTGACGCCGTTCCCGGCCGACACCGCGGCAGCCGTCATTGCGAAATACGAGGCATTGCGGCAGCGGGCGCGCGACTTGCAGCCGGCGTGAGAGACGTCTGCGGCCCGCGTGAGGCAAGTTCGTGGACCTGATCGCCCGGCCAAGTCCGGCCAACCCGGCCGGCCCAGCCTTCAAGGGCGCTTGGCCCGACGGCCGCCGCTGCGTCCTGTTCCCTGGCTTCGACGTCGACGCCGAATCCGTGTGGCTCGGCGGCGATCCGCGCAATGCCGGACGGCTGGTGACCTTGTCCTATGGCGGCTACGAGGCTCGCGTCGGCCTGCCGAAAATCCTCGAGCTGCTCGCGCGCCACGAGGTCAAGGCGACGTTCTTCGTCACCGGCTGGACGGTCGAGGCGCATCCCGCCGCCTGCGAGGCGATCCTGAAGGGCGGACACGAGATCGCCCATCACGGCTACCTGCATCTGCGGCCGGAGCCCGGCGATCTCGCCGCGATGGTCGAGGAGGTGGACCGCGGCCTCGAGGCGTTGAAGCGCGTGCTCGGCGTCGTCCCGCTCGGCTACCGCGCCCCGTCCGGCGAGAGCTTCGTCGAGCTGCTGCAGCTCTTGCGCGATCGCGGCATCCGCTATTCCAGCTCCTGGCGCGACGACATCCGGCCCTATCGGCACGTCCTGCCGGACGGGCCGGGCCCGCTCGAGATCCCGCTCAACTTCGCCTTCGACGACTGGAATTACGGGATGACGCACCGCTCGGGCCAGCGCACGCTGATCGGGCGCGAGGACGTGCTGGCGATCTGGCGGGACGAGTTCGAGGTGACGCGCGAATGGGGCGGGGTCGCCACGCTGGTGATGCACCCGCAGGTGACCGGGCGGCCGATGCGCATCCGCATCCTCGAGCAGTTCCTCGCCTTCGTGCGCGGCTTCGACGACGTTTGGTGGGCGACCGGGCGGGACATCTGCGAGTGGGTGGAGGCAGCGGAGGCAACCGGCGATCGCCTTAGCGACGCGACGGACAGCGTCGCGGGATGAGGCGAACGGCCGAATTTTTCAGCTTGCTGCGTGAGGGGATCGCGTCCTAGCATGGACATGCGCCTCGAGGACACGCCGAGGCGCACGGATCCCGGCGTCATCGGAGCCGCGGCCCGATGCGAAAAAAGAGTGTCTCTCGAGGGCGCCGTCGGCGCCTTGCGATGGAGGCGCTATGTCGGGCGAGAAGCTGCTCTGGGGCGGACGGTTCAAGGCCCCGCCCGATCCCGCTTTGATGAACCTGTCGCGCGCGGCGCCGAGCTATTTCCGCCTCGTTCCTGAAGATCTCGTCGGTTGCCGCGCGCATGCCCGCGAGCTCGAACGCGCCGGCCTCCTCGATGCAGGTGAAAGCGCGCGCATCCTCTCCGCCTACGACGAGATCGAGCGCGACATCGCCGCCGGCCGCGCCCCGACGGTGCCGGCCGACGAGGACGTCCACACCTACCTCGAGCGTCTGCTCACGGCGAAGCTCGGCCCGCTCGGCGGCAAGGTCCGGGCCGGGCGCTCCCGCAACGACCAGACGGCCAACGATCTGCGCCTCTATCTGCGCGCCCGCGCCCGCGAGGTCATGGCGGGGCTGCTCGACGTCGCCGCCGCCTTGCGGGGGCAGGGCGCGGCGCATGTCGAGAGCGTGGCGCCCGGCTTCACCCATCTGCAGCCGGCGCAGCCGATCTCGTTCGGACATCAGTTGCTGGCGCATGCCCAGGCGCTGCTGCGCGACGCCGATCGTCTGCGCGACTGGGACCGGCGGGCTGCGCGCTCGCCGCTCGGCGCCGCCGCCATGGCGGGCTCGGCCATCGCGCTCCGGCCGGATCTCTCGGCCGCCGAGATGGGCTATGACGGCCCGTGCGAGAACTCCATCGACGCCGTCGCCTCGCGCGATCACGTCGCCGAGTTCCTGTTCTGCATCGCCATGCTCGGCGTGAACCTGTCGCGGCTCGCCGAGGAGGTCGTGATCTGGACGTCGCGCCCATTCCGCTGGGTCGCGCTCGACGACGCCTTCGCCACCGGCTCGTCGATCATGCCGCAGAAGAAGAACCCGGATGTCGCCGAGCTCGCGCGCGGCATGTCGGGGCGCTTCATCGGCTCGCTCGCGGGCCTGCTCGCCACCCTGAAGGCGATGCCGCTTGCCTATAACCGCGACCTGTTCGAGGACAAGCGCGCCGTTTTCGAGAGCGTCGACGGCATGCTGCTGATCCTGCCCGCCTTCGCGGGCATGATCCGGACCATGCGGGTCGATGCCGAGCGGCTGCGCGCGCAGGCCGGCGAGGGCTTCACGCTCGCCACCGAGATCGCCGATTGGCTCGCGCGGCGCGGAGTCCCCTTCGCCGAAGCGCACGAGATCTCTGGCGCGCTCGTGCGGCTCTGCGAGGAGAAGGGATGCGACCTGCCGGACCTCACGGCCGCAGACCTCGCCGCAATCGACGCCCGCCTGACGCCGGATGCGCGCGGGTGCCTGACGCTCGAGGCGGCTCTCGCCGCCCGCACCGGCTACGGCGGCACCGCGCCCGCCCGCGTGCGCGAGCAGATCGATCGCTTCGACGCCACGCTCGCGACGTTCACGACGTGGCTCGGCCGATGAGCCGGCGCGAACTGCGAAGGAGATCGCGATGACGCTGAAGGATGCGGGGTCGTGACGACCGACATCTACGAGATCAGCCATCTCAAGCTCGTGCCGAAGCGGCATTACGGCCGCATGGTCGGTGCGGCCGCGGTGGTGCTCTTTCTGGCGCTGATCGTGCGCGCCTTCGCAGTCGGGCAGATCGAATGGTCGGTCGTGGCCGATTTCCTGACCGTACCGGTGATCCTGTCGGGCCTCGTCAACACGATCGTCATGGCGGTCCTGGCCATGGCGCTCGGCATCCTGCTCGGGGTGGTGTTCGCGATCATGCGCCTGTCCGCGAACCCGGTCCTGCGCATGACCGCGATCGGCTATATCTGGTTCTTCCGCGCCGTGCCGGCCCTCCTGCAGCTCCTGATCTGGTTCAACCTGGCGCTCGTCTTTCCGACCATCGGCATTCCCGGCGTGTTCTCGGTCAAGACCGTCAGCGTCATGACGCCGTTCATGGCGGCCCTGCTCGGGCTCGGCATCCAGCAGGGCGCCTTCACGGCCGAGGTCGTGCGGGCGGGCCTCCTGTCGGTCGACCAGGGCCAGTACGAGGCGGCGCAATCGATCGGCATGCCGCGGCTGCTCATGCTGCGCCGGATCGTCATGCCGCAGGCCATGCGGGTGATCGTGCCCCCGGTCGGCAACGAGTTCATCGGGATGGTGAAGCTGACCTCTCTCGCCAGCGTGATCCAGTTCACCGAGATCCTGCACAGCGCCCAGAACATCTACTACGCCAACAATCGCGTCATCGAGCTGCTGATCGTCGCCGCCATCTGGTATCTCGGCGTCATCACGATCCTCAGCCTCGTGCAGATCCAGATCGAGCGGTATTACGCCCGCGGCACCGGACAGGCAGGGCGGGCGCGGTGAGCGAGGCCGGCGAGATCCCGCACATCCCGACCGGCGGCGGCGAGCCGCTCGTCGTCGCGGTCGAGGTTGTCAAGCGCTTCGGCTCGCTTGAGGTGCTGAAGGGCATCTCGCTCCGGGTGGCGCCGGGTGAGGTCGTCTGCGTCATCGGGCCGTCGGGGTCGGGGAAGAGCACCTTCCTGCGCTGCATCAACCAGCTCGAGCGCATCGACGGCGGCGCCATCTTCGTCGCCGGCGAGCTCGTCGGCTTTCGCCGCGTCGGGCACGAGCTGCATGAATTGGACGACCGCGCCGTCGCGCGCCAGCGCTCCCGCATCGGCATGGTGTTCCAGCGCTTCAACCTGTTCCCGCACCTGACCGTCACGCAGAACGTGACGGAAGGACCGATCCGCGTGAACGGCGAGAGCCCGGCGGCCGCGCGCGATCACGCGCACGCGCTGCTCGACCGGGTCGGCCTCGGCGACAAGCGCGAGGCGTATCCGGCGCAGCTCTCCGGAGGACAGCAGCAGCGCGTCGCCATCGCCCGCGCGCTCGCCATGCGGCCCGATCTGATCCTCTTCGACGAGCCGACCTCGGCGCTCGACCCCGAACTCGTCGGCGAGGTCCTCACCGTGATGCGCGATCTCGCGGCGTCCGGCATGACCATGATCTGCGTCACCCATGAGCTCGCCTTCGCCCGCGACGTCGGCCACCGGGTCGCCTTCATGGACGGAGGGCGCATCGTCGAGCTCGGAGACCCGCAGACGGTGCTCGGCTCGCCGCGCGAGGCGCGCACCCGCGAGTTCATCGCCGCCGTCCGCAAGTAGATGACCCAAAGGAGACCTGACATGAAGAAAGCTTCGATCTGCATCGCCGCGCTCGCCAGCCTCGCGGCGACGTCCGCCCTCGCACAGGCGCTGCCCGACCGCATCAAGGAAGCGAAGGCGATCGTGGTCGCCAATGTCCCGAACTATCCGCCGATGGAGTTCAAGGACCCGCGCACCGCGACCCTGACCGGGCTCGACATCGATCTCGGCCAGGCGCTCGCCAAGAAGCTCGGCGTCGAGTTCAAGTTCACGGAGATCTCGTTCGAGCAGATGGTGTCGTCCCTGACGACGGGCCGAGCCGACATGATCCTGTCCGGCATGACGGACACCGAGGCGCGGCGCGACACGCTCGATTTCGTCGACTACCTGACGACCGGCGCCCAGTTCTACACGACCGCCGACAACAAGGACACGTTCAAGACGACGGCCGATCTGTGCGGCAAGAGCGTCGGGGCGAGCCGGCGCACGTCCTTCCCGGGCGAGATGGAGAAGTGGTCGAAGGCCAATTGCGAGGCCGCCGGCAAGCCTGCCTTGAAGATCGTCGGCACGGAAGGCTCGGCGGACGCGCGCACCCAGCTCAAGCAGAAGCGGCTCGACGCGGCCGTGCAGGGCAGCGAGACGCTGCCCTATCTCATGTCGGTCGAGCCGAACGCCTACGCGATCGTCGGAGACCCGTTCACCCGTCAGCATCAGGGGATGGGCTTCGCCAAGAAGGACACGGCCCTGCGCGACGCCGTCG
The DNA here is from genome assembly GCA_035630175.1 of Beijerinckiaceae bacterium. Lineage (GTDB taxonomy): Bacteria > Pseudomonadota > Alphaproteobacteria > Rhizobiales > Beijerinckiaceae > JAJKJG01. The sequence goes on along the minus strand of DASQLE010000410.1, from coordinate 7,892 downwards.
CCGCGGCGCTCAAGGCCATGATCGCCGACGGCAGCTACAAGGCCGTGCTGGCGAAGTGGAACCTCGAGGCGAATGCCGTGTCCGAGGTGATGATCAACGAGGTGCCCGTCAAGTAAGCGCCGTGGCCGCTTGCGAAGAACGGACGCTGATCGCCGGCACGATCGCCGCCTTCACGACCGGGACGCCGTTCGCGGCGCTTCCTGCGGCGGTCGTCGCGAAGGCGCGGCGGCACATCCTGGACACGCTCGCCTGCGGGCTGGCGGGGGCATGCTCGGCGGAGGGCCGCGCCGTCCGCTTTGCGCTCGCAGCGAGCGAGCCCGCCGGCACGGCGCCTGTCTGGGGCACGCCGCTCGCGCTCTCGCCGCGGGCGGCGGCGCTCGCCAACGGAACCGCCTGCCACGCCTTCGAGCTCGACGATACCGGCGGCTGCGACCATTCGGGCGCGGTCGTCGTGCCGGCGGCGCTCGCCGCCCTGTCGCTCGCCGAAAGGCCGGTCGACGGGCGCACGCTCATCCTCGCGGTCGTGCTCGGCTACGAGGTCGCGCGGCGCGCCCTCGAGGCCTGCGGCGGCTATGCGCCCCACAACGAGGCAGGCTGGCACTCGACCGCCACCTGCGGGACGTTCGGGGCGGCAGCGGCGGCGGCCCGCATTCTGGCGCTGACCGAGAGCGAGGCGCGCGATGCGCTCGGCCACGCGGCGAGCTTCTCCGGCGGCTTATGGGCCTTCATCCACGACGGCGCCGGGACGAAGCGCGTCCATGCCGGCCGGGCCGCCGAAGGCGGCCTCTTGGCCGCGCTCCTCGCCCGGGCCGGCCTCGCCGGCCCGGCGCAGGTCTTCGAGGACGTCTGGGGCGGCTTCACCCGCTCCTTCGCGCCGGCGACGGCCGATCCCGGCGCCTGGACGCGCGCGCTCGGCGAGACGTGGCGGCTCGAGCGCGTCGCCATCAAGCCGCACGCGGCTTGCCGCAGCGCCCATTCGGGCATCGATGCGGTCGGCGCCATCCTGGAGGACCATCGGCTCGCAGCCGCGGACATTGAATCGATCCTTGTGAGCGGGCCGGCTTTCCTCGCCGAGATGTGCGGCACCCGCGACATCGACGCTCGCGCTTCCGCTCAGATGAGCCTGCCGTACGGGATCGCCGTCCGCGTCGTGCGCGGCGATGCCTCGCTCGAGCAATATGGCTCGACGGTGCGGGCCGATCCCGCCGTGCGCGCGGCCATGGATCGCGTCACAATCGAGATCGATCCCGGCCTCGGCGCCCTCGACCACCCGACCGTCCGGCTCGCGACGCGGGACGGGCGTGTCTTCGCCGAGCGCGTCAGCGATCCGCTCGGATCGCCGACCAACCCCGTCCCGGACGCGGCCCACGCCGCGAAGGTCACAGCGCTGAGCGGCATGGCCCTCGACGAGGCCTCTGTCGACCGGCTCATCGACGCGATCGCCACGCTGGAGACATCCGGCGACGTGCGTGGCCTGCCGGCGCTGCTCGCGGCGTCTTGCGATCCTGACCTCTTTGACTGACTTCGCCAACGAAAGCTCGCTCATGGACACGACCAAGCTCGAAGCGCTCCGACGCCGCTACATCGACGCCACAGGGGGGGATATCGACGATCCCGATTTCGCCAAGGCGGCCAGCCTTCAGTTTTCGGAGAGCGACCGCCGCCGATGGCCGTTCGCCGACGTCGCGACCTTCCTCGACCTGCCGTACCGGCCGGCCGCGGCGTCCCTGCCGGATTTCGGCCGTCTCGACGTGGCGCTCGTCGGCGTGCCGATGGATCTCGGCGTCACCAACCGGGCCGGCGCCCGTCTCGGCCCGCGCGCCGTGCGTGCGGTCGAGCGGATCGGACCGTACGAGCACGTGCTCCGCATGACCCCCGCCGCCGACGTGGTGGCGGCCGATATCGGCGACGTGCCGTTCCGCAGCCGCTTCTCGCTCGAGAGCTGCCACGAGGACATCGAGACGCATTTCAGTGCCATCGTCGGGGCGGGTGTCGCGCCGCTCGCCGTCGGCGGCGACCATTCCATCAGCCGCGCCATCCTGAGGGCCGTCGGACGCGAGCGTCCGGTCGGCATGGTCCATATCGACGCGCATTGCGACACGGGCGGCATCTACGAGGGCTCCAAGTTCCACCATGGCGGACCGTTCCGGCAGGCCGTGCTCGACGGCGTTCTCGATCCGGAGCGCACGATCCAGATCGGCATTCGCGGAGGCGCCGAATACCTGTGGGAATTCTCCTTCGTGTCCGGCATGACCGTGATCCACGCCGAGGAGGTTTTCGAGCTCGGCATCGCCGCCGTGATCGAGCGGGCGCGGGCCGTGGCCGGCGCCGGGCCGGTCTACGTGTCGTTCGACGTCGACAGCCTCGACCCCGGCTTCGCGCCCGGAACGGGCACGCCGGAGGTGGGCGGTCTCGCACCCCGCGAGGTGCTGGCGCTGCTGCGAGGCCTGCGCGGTCTCGACGTGGTGGGCGGCGACGTCGTCGAGGTGGCGCCGCAATACGACGCCACGACGAACACGGCGCAATGCGGCGCTCAGGTGCTGTTCGAGCTTCTGTGCCTCACGGCCGCCGCTCGCCTCGAGAGCCGCTGATCGTCACCCGTCAGGATCCGTGGGGCCGTCGTCGTCCCAGGCGAAGACGACGTTGTCCGAGCGCCAGATCGGGCCCGGGTCGCGGTAGCTCCCGACGAGGCGGCCGCCAGCCGCCTCGTAGAAGCGAATCGCCGGCGCGTTGCCGACGACGACCCCGAGGGCGGCGCGCGGATAGCCGCCCTCGCGCAGGAGCCGCCGCCCCTCCGCGAGGAGACGACCGCCGACGCCGCGGCGCGCCCAAGCCGCGTCGACATAGAGGTGCTTGACCTCGCCCCGCCCTTCGAAAACGGCTTCGCCCGGCGGCCCGACCTGCACGAAGCCGACGATCCGGTCCTCGACCGTCGCGACGCGGATCGAGCCGCCCTGCAGCGCCGCCACGCAGCGTGGCCGCCGTGCGGCTTCGTCGAGGCGACGATAGGCGTCACTCGGCGCCAGGTCGCGATACGTGGCGCGCCACACGGCCACATGCAGCGAGACGATCGGCTCGAGATCGCTTGGCTCGGCGGAGCGAATCTGCACGGCTGCACTCGCAGCTGCCGCGGTCAGGCGATTTTCATCCCGCACGGGTGAAACCTGTCGAGCAAGGACTTGGCATCGACGAGAGCGGGCAAGTCGAAGCCTTCGCTGAAGGTCGCGAGGACCGGCGCGAGCAAGTCGCGAGCCTCGTCGGGCCGCCCGCGATCACCGAGCAGGCGAGCGAGGCTGCCGGCGGCCTGCAGCTCCCACAACCTCCCGTGCTGCCGCCGCGCGATCGCGAGGGCGCGCTGGAAACTGGCTTCCGCTTCGTCACCCTGTCCCCCCTTCGCCAGCCACACGCCGCGCATGCGATGCAGCTCCGCCGCGAACCATTGTTCGCCGGTCTCCTCGACCGCCGCGAGCGCCACGCCCAGCAACTCGAAGGCTTCATCGACGTGTCCGGCCCGTGCGCAGGTCTCGGCGAGGAGCGCGAGGTAGAACGTCTCGTTCCATCGCGATCCGGTCGCCGTCCGCTCAGTGTAGCCTTGACGGGCGATCGCCAGCCCCTGATCGGTCTCGCCCCGTACGCCGAGCACATAGCCATGCATGATGCGCGCGAGCGCCAGCCAAACCGGGAAGCGATGCTCGGCGGCGAACGAGGTCAGCTCCCGCAGTCTCTTCTCGGCACTGCCGTGGTCGCGCCGAAGCAGTTTCAGGAGAGCGGCGTAGATCAGCGTGAAGGCGATCGTATGCGAATGCCGCAATTGCCGGCTCCAGCTCAGCGCCTGCTCGCCGAGAGCATGCGCCTGATCCGGCTGGCCGAGGATCAGGCGATCCCAGCCGAGATAGGACAGCGCCACCGCGCGCATGTCGTAGCCGGCGATCGATACGAGCGCGTGATGGTCCTCTGGGCTATACAGGCGCAGGACGTGCTCGAAATGGTCGCGGGCAGCGGCGAGCTCGCCGAGCTGATGCAGGCAGATGCCCATCGAGCGATGGCCCACCACGGAGCTGGCCGTGTCGCCCTGCTCGTCCCCGCGGCGCAGCAGATCCGCGGCGACCTCGCGCATCGCGGCATACTCGGCGCGCGTCTGGTAATGCGTGCTCAGGCCGCTGAGCACCGGAATCAGCGCGGTCGTCTCCCCGAGTTGTTCGCACAGTTCGCGCGCGCGGGCATAGGATTGACCGGTGGCCGGTGCCGCGTTGCCTTGCGAGGCGGCCAGCGCCGCCCCGAGGATGCTCTGCAATCTGAGCTCTTGCTGCCAACGCCCGTGACCTTCGGGAAGACTGGACAAGAGGTCGAGACCCTTGCGTGATTGCGCCGCCGCTTCCGTGTTGGCAGACCGCGCCGACGACGTCCGGCCCGCCAGCTCCCAGTAGACGATCGCCTTCTCGACCAGATCGGCCTGGCTGCAATGATGCGCGACGAGTTCCGGCTGCTGCTCGATCACCGCCGGATACTCGGTCTCGAGAACGCTGACGACGCGCTCGTGCAGGTCCCGGCGCCTGCTGCGCAGCAGGGTGCGGTAGGAGGCGTCCTGCATCAAGGCATGCTTGAACAGGTAGGTTGCGTCCGGCGGCACCCCGCGGCCGACCACGAGACCGGCCCGGACAAGCTGGTCGAGAGCGGCCAGGAGGTCCTTGTCCCGTCGCTGCCCGATCGCGGCGAGCAGGTCGTAGGAGAACTCCCGTCCGATAGCCGAACCGATCTGAGCGACCTCCTTCGCGGCCGGGCCAAGGCGGTCGAGGCGCGCCATCAGCAAGGCCTCCAGGGTCGCCGGCATCGCGGGGCCAGCCCGAGACGTGATGGGCGGCGCGCCGGCGGAGCCTTGCGTTTCGAGGGTCGCCTTGGTCAGCTCCTCGATGAACAGCGGCACGCCGTCGGTCCGGTCCAGGATCTCGGCCACGACCTCGGGCGGCAGTCGCCGCTCGCCGGCGATGCGATCGATCAGCGCGGCTCCATCGCTTTCGTCGAGACGGTTCAGCAGGCGCAGCGTGACGTGCGGCTGACCGGTCCATGGCGCATTGAACTCGGGCCGGAACGTCATGATGACGAGCACGGGCAGCTGGCGTATCCGCTCGACGAGGCGATCCATGGCCTCGAGGCTGGTCGGATCGAGCCATTGCACGTCTTCCAGGAGCATCAAAACGGGCTGCTCGGCCGACAACGTCTCGATGCGCCGGATCAGCGCCTGCAGGGTCTTGCGCTTGCGCTGGTCCGGGCTGAGATCGAGGTCCACACGCGCGTCACGTACCGACAGCAGGTCCGCGAGCAGCTGAGTGTCTTCGGCCAAGGGCAAGGCGTGCGAGAGGAGCACGGCGATCTTGGCCAGCTTCGATCGCGTGTCGTCGTCACGGGCGAAGCCGACGGCGCGCTCGAGCTCCCGGACGAAGGGATAGAGTGCGCTGTTGGTATGATGGGGCGAGCAGAAGTAGCGCAGCAGGGTGTGCGGCTCAGCTGCGATCTGCTCGAGGGTGGCGGAGGTCAGACGCGATTTGCCGATCCCAGGCTCGCCGCACACGAGCACGACCTGGCCGGCGCCGGTTTTGGCCCGCTGCCAGCGGCGGGCCAGCAACTCGATCTCCTCCTCCCGCCCGATCAACGACCCGAAGGTCGCCGCATGAAGCGCCTCGAACCGGCTCTCGATCGCGCTCAGGCCGAGGATGCGGTAGGCCTGGACCGGTTCGTCGAAACCCTTGAGATCGAAGCGTCCGAGATCGCGGTATTCGAATAGGTTGCCGAGATGAGGGCGGGCGCCCGGACCGATGATGACGGTATCCGGCTCCGCGATCGCCTGCAGCCTGGCGGCACGATTGGGAGTCTCGCCGACCACGCCGCGCTCCGAGGCTTCGCCGCCTTCGATGAGATCGCCGACGATGACGAGGCCGGTCTCGAGGCCGACCCGGATCTGCAGGCGATCGGGAGCTTCCAGGCCGCCGATCGCGTCGACGAGCGCCAAGCCGGCCCGCACCGCCCGCTCGACGTCGTCCTCATGCGCCTGCGGGTAGCCGAAATAGGCCATGACGCCGTCGCCCATCGTCCGTGCGATGAAGCCGTGAAAGCGGGTAATCGTGTCAGCGACGCAGCGCCGGTAAGCGGCGAGAACCGTTCGGAGATCCTCCGGGTCCAGCCGCGTCGCGAGGTTGGTGGAGCCGACGAGGTCGCAGAACATCACCGTGATCTGTCGTCGCTCGGCGGTGGTGCCAGGGTCCGTCGCAGCGTCGGGGGAGCCAGGCCCGTCAGTGCGCGGTTGCCCGCGTTCGCTTGTGAGCGATTCTCCGCAGTCCGGGCAGAATTTCGCGGAGGCCGCGGTCCAATGGCCGCAAGCAGGGCAGGCGACGGGCAGCGGCGTGCCGCATTCGCTGCAAAACCTGCTCCGTTCGGCCACTTTCGCCCGGCAAGTCGGGCAATCCATGCAGCACCACACGTGTTTGCGGACGCGAGACTAGCAGAGCCGCCGCGGCGCACCTAGGGGCAGGCGGATGACCCCCGACTGACGCGTCGCTCGCGCACGAGCAGCGCCCGATGTAAGGTCGATCGCACTCGACGATGACTTGGACCAAAGCCGATGCAGCATTTCGATACAATCGTCATCGGCGTCGGCGCCATGGGCTCGGCTGCCTTGTGGCAACTGGCCCGCCGAGGACAGCGCGTCCTCGGGCTCGAGCGGTTCGATCTCGGGCACATGATGGGTTCGTCGCACGGGCTCAACCGGATCATCCGGCTCGCCTATTTCGAACATCCAAGCTACGTCCCGCTTCTCCGCCGCGCTTACGAGCTGTGGCGCGAGACCGAGCGGCTCGCCGAGGAACAACTGCTGTTCGTCACGGGCGGGCTCGACGCCGGTCGTCCGGACGGCCGGGTCGTCGACGGTTCCCTGCGGGCGTGCCGGGAGCACGCGCTGGCGCACGAGGTTCTCTCCGGCCCCGACATCGCGCGGCGCTTTCCCGGATATCGCCTGCCCGCCGATTATGTCGCCGTCTACCAGCCCGATGCCGGCTTTCTCGCCTCGGAGCGGGCCATCATGGTGCATGCGGCGCTCGCGACCGCGGCGGGCGCCGAGATCCATGCGCGCGAGACGGTTCTGGCGGTCGAGCCGACCGGCGGCCGCGTTGTCGTGTCGACCGATCGCTCCCGCTACGAAGCCGGACAGGTGATCCTCTCGGCAGGGGCCTGGATTTCCGATCTGGTGCCGAGCCTGACGGACAAGGCTGTCCCCGAACGGCAGGTGCTGGGCTGGTTCCAGCCGCGCAATCCGCGCCTGTTCGCCCCGGATATGTTTCCGGTCTCAAACCTCTTGACCGATCTCGGCCATTTCTACCAGTTCCCGTGCTGGGGCCTGCCGGGCATGAAGATCGGGCGCTACAACCATCTGCGCGAACAGGGACACGCCGACAGCTTGTCCCGCGAGCCAACGCCCGCCGACGAGGAGGCCTTGCGCGCCGCGATCCGCTCGTTCTTCCCCGAAGCGGACGGCCCGACGCTGAGGCTGGCGGTGTGCCTGTTCACCAACACGCCCGACGAGCATTTCATCATCGACCGGCTGCCCGACCACCCCGAGATCGTGGTCGCGTCGCCCTGCTCAGGGCACGGCTTCAAGTTCGCCAGCGTCATCGGCGAGATCCTGGCCGACCTCGTCTGCAAAGGCTCGACACCGCTCGATCTCTCGCTGTTCAAGTATGAGCGCTTCTCGCCGAGGCCTGGCGGCTAGATCACGACGATAAGTGGTGCGGCCAAGAGGACTCGAACCTCCACACCTTGCAGTACTAGCACCTCAAGCTAGCGCGTCTACCAATTCCGCCATGGCCGCTGGGACGCCGGACCTTCAGGGCCCGAAGCGGCGC
>DASQLE010000409.1:0-7300 GCA_035630175.1 Beijerinckiaceae bacterium | reverse complement strand
ATATACCCGAGAAGGGGCGAGCGACAAGCCTGCCGGGCACGGCAGGCGGCTGGCTCGGATAAGACAAAGTAAAACTGGGGACGACCGGGGGGACCATGACGGACACGATCTATACGGCTCTCGTGAGCCTGTTCGCCGGCTGGACCCCGTTCTACCTGCTCCTCGGCGTCCTCATCGGCCTCGTGGTCGGCATCCTGCCGGCCCTCGGCACGACCGCCGGCATGGCCCTCCTCGTGCCCTTCGTCTTCGGCATGGACAAGACGGCCGCTCTCGCCATGATGACCGGCCTCCTGGCCGTGGTGGCGACCGGCGACACCGTCACGTCGATCCTGCTCGGCATCCCTGGCGCCTCGTCGTCGCAGGCGACCGTCGTCGACGGGTTCCCCATGGCCAAGCGCGGCGAGGCGGCGCGGGCCCTCAGCGCCGCCTATTTCTCCTCCCTCATCGGCGGGATTTTCGGGGCCATCGTGCTGACGGGCGCGATCGTCATCGCGCGCCCTATCATCCTCGCCTTCGGCACGCCCGAGATGCTTATGCTGGTCGTGCTCGGCATCACCATGGTGAGCCTCCTGTCCGGCGCCAGCCTCCTGAAGGGCTTCATCGCCCTCGGCCTCGGCATGCTCCTCGGCGCGCTCGGGCCGGCGGCGGCGACCGGCGAATACCGGTATACGTTCGACAACGCCTACCTGATGGACGGGCTGCCCCTCGGGGTCGTCGCCCTCGCCGTGTTCGCCATCCCCGAGATCATCGACCTCCTGCGCCGGGGCGAGGCCATCTCCGACCGCGCGCCGCTCGGGCGCGGCTGGCTCGCCGGCATCATCGACACGTGGCGCAACAAGTGGCTGGTGCTGCGCTGCTCGATGATCGGCTGCATCGTCGGCGCGCTGCCCATCGGCGGCTCGGACTGGATCGCCTACGGGCACGCGGTGCAGAGCTCGAAACAGCGCAACGGCTTCGGCAAGGGCGACGTGCGCGGCGTCATCGCGCCGGAAGCGGCCAACAACGCCAATGCCGGCGGCGCCCTGGTGCCGGCGCTCATCTTCGGCATCCCGGGCTCCGGCTCGACCGCCGTGTTCCTCGGCGGCCTCATCCTGATCGGCGTGCAGCCGGGGCCGTCGATGATGGACCGCTATCTCGACCTCACCTACACGATCATCTGGTCGCTGGCCCTCGCCAACGTGTTCGGCGCCGGCCTGTGTTTCCTGATCTCCGGGCAGATGGCGAAGATCACCGAGATCCGGTTTATCTATCTCGCGCCCTACATCCTGACCGTCGTCTTCTTCGGCGCCTTCCAATCGACGCGGCAATGGGGCGACATCGTCGCCCTGTTCGCGGTCGGCATCTTCGGGGTCTTCCTGCGCCGCTTCGGCTATTCGCGCCCGGCCTTCCTGATCGGCTTCGTGCTGCAGGACAATATCGAGACGCTGCTCTACCAAACGGTGCAGTTCTATACCTGGAGCAGCCTCGCGGCCCGGCCCATCTTCTGGGTGCTGCTCCTGATCAACGTCGTCTCGCTGTGGTTCGGCCTGAAGCACCGCCCGACTCTCGAGACCGAGGGCATCGCCCTCACGGCCACCAAGCGCTCGCAGGCGACGGCGCAGATCGTGTTCCTCGCCATCTGCACGGCCGTTGTGGTGTTCTGCATCTATGACGTGCGGGAGCTGAACTTCCTCGGCAAGGTCACGCCGCTCACGGTCGCCTACATCACGCTCGCCTGCAGCCTGCTCGGCCTCGCCGTGCTGCTGGCGCGCGATCTCAGCCACCCGTTCTTCTTCGATTCCGAGCTCGGCTGGCGGGAGCGCGAGGAAGGCTACCGGATCGATCTCTACCATTACCTCGTGTGGATCGCCGGGCTCATGCTGGCGATGTATCTCGTCGGCTTCGTCCTGGCGATCGCCCTGTTCTTCGTCGTCTTCCTCAAGACGAAATCGGACGCGCGGTGGTCGAGCATCGCCCTGATGACCGGAGCGACGCTTGGCGTGCTCTCGGCCTTGTCCTACGCGTTCGTGCTCGAATTCCCGAGCGGCCTCCTGCAGGACCTAGTTCCTCTGCCATGGCCGTTCAATTGACCCAGAGCATGATGCCGAAAAGTGGATACCGCTTTTGGGAAGAACATCATGCGCAACATTGAATCGATCACGTTCATGCGTTTTCATCGATTCGATGAAAACGCATCGTGATCTAAGGTGAACCGATGATCCGCATCGCCGTCCTCGATGATTATCAGCGCGTGGCTTTGCGCCTCGCCGATTGGGGCGAGCTCGGAGCCGACGCGGCCGTCGACGTGTTCGACCGTAACCTCGCCACCGTCGACGAGGCCGCCGCGGCGCTGCAGCCCTATGACGTCGTCTGCCTCATGCGCGAGCGCATGCCGATGCCACGCGCGCTCATCGAGCAGCTGCCCAACCTGAAGCTGATCATCGTTACCGGCGCGCGCACGCACACCATCGACTTCGACGCCGCGACACAGCGGGGGATCACGGTGTGCCATACCCATCCCGGCGAATCGCAGCACGCCACCTCGGAGCTCGCCTGGGGCCTGATCCTCGCCTGCGCCCGCCACATCCCGCAGGAGCATCAACGGGTGAGCGCGGGCGGGTGGCAGGAGACGATCGGCACGACCTTGCACGGCAAGACCATCGGCATTCTCGGGCTCGGCAAGCTCGGCAGCCGCGTGGCGGCCGTCGCCCAGGCCTTCGGCATGCAGCCGATCGCCTGGAGCCAGAACCTCACGGCCGAGCGCGCCGCGGCGGCGGGCGCGCGCCTCGTCGCCAAGGACGAGCTGTTCGCCGAGGCGGACATCGTCACGATCCACCTCGTCCTCGGCGAGCGCACGCGCGGGCTGGTCGGGGCGCGCGAGCTCGGCCTTATGAAGCCGACCGCGATCCTCATCAACACGTCGCGCGGACCGATCGTCGACGAGACGGCGCTGATCGCGGCCCTGCAGGCGGGAACGATCCGCGCCGCCGGCCTCGACGTCTACGACCGCGAGCCGCTGCCGCCCGACCATCCGCTGCGCTCGCTCGCTGATGTGGTGCACACGCCGCATCTCGGCTACGTGACCGAGGGCGCGTATCGGGAGTTCTATCCCGACATGGTCGAGAACATCCTCGCCTGGCGGGCCGGCGAACCCATGCGGGTGCTCGCCAAGCCGTGAAAGCGCTCGCCCCCACGGGCTGATCCGGCTCGCGATCGCGGTCGTCCTGGCGTGGGATTGCGATCAGCCGACCGGTCGGCGTGGGGGCGCTGCATCGTGCGCGACGACTGGGTGGAGACGGGCCGGCTCGGTGATCGCGCGGCCGACGACGCCGCCGGCCGCGACCTCGACGTCGACCACCAGGGGCAGGTGATCGGAGGCGACGCGCGCCAGCGCGCCGCGCGGGACGTCGACACCGGTCACCTCGATCGACGCCGTGCTGACGAAAACGTGATCGAGGCGCAGCGTCGGCAAGCGCGCCGGGAAGGTCGGCAGCGGCCACCGCCGCGGACGCAGCAGCATCTGCGCGTCGCTCAATCGGCGCGCGACGGCCTTGTAGGCGGCAGAGCGCGGCACCGCGTTGAAGTCGCCGAGCAGGATCTTCGGCCCGTCGCAGTCCTCGTGGCCGAGCCAATCGGGGCCGAGCAGCGTCGCAACCTGGCGCACGCGCTCGCGTCCGATGAGGCTGAGATGCGTGTTGACGATGTGGAGCTCGACCCCGTCGCCGATCTCGACCGCGACCCATAGCGCGCCGCGCGGCTCCAGGCGCCGTGCGACGGCAAAGCCCGGCAACGGCCCGGCCTTGATCAAGCGCGCCGGCAGCGCCGTGAGGATGGCGTCGCCGTAGAGTTCCTCCTCCACCTGCAGGACGGAATGGAAATGGAAATCCATCTTGAGGTGGCGGGCGATGAGGTGCGCCTGGTCGACATGGTCGGTACGGGCGCGGCCGATATCCAGTTCCTGCAGCGCCACGATGTCCGGCCCGCAGCGCGCGACCACCTCGGCGATGCGGGCGGGCGACAACCGCCGATCGGTGCCGCGACAGCGGTGGACGTTGTAGGTCAGAATGCGAAGCATGGGGGGCTGGTCTCGGAGCGGGACGGCGCCAAGATGCGGCACCCCCGTTCGTCAGGTTATGGCGTGCAGGCCCGCCCGCCAACGACCTTTGCTGCGCCGTCCGATTGTGTCTGCCGATTCGGCATGGCCTGCCCCTTCCCCCGGACGTGCATGCGGTATGTCCCCAGCGCCGTTTTGGCAAGAACGGTTGGGGCCGCGGCTGGTTCGGTCGAGGAGGGAAGGAGACAAAGAACGCTCCCAACTCGCGGCTACGTCCGCCGCGACCTGAGCCGCCGCTCGCGGCCGGCTGCTCCCGGCGATCGTTTCATTCCCGGAACGGAACGGCTATGTCTGATCCGAGCTCAAGCGTTCGCTTGCTGGATTGCGCAGGGTTCATGCGGCCGATCGGGGAGGACCATTCATGAGAGCGGCGACCAGGATAGCGCTCGCGGCGCTGACGATCGTCCTGGCGCATGCGGCGCATGCGCAGGACGCCTTGAAGCTCGCGGTCGGGCAGCGCGGCAACTGGGAAAACGCCATGCCGGAGCTCGGCCAGAAGGCCGGCATCTTCAAGAAGCACGGCCTCGAGCTCGAGATCCTCTACACGCAAGGCGGCGGCGAGACCCAGCAGGCCGTCATCTCGGGAAGCGTCGATATCGGCATCGGGGTCGGTACGGGCGGCGCCATGGGCGCCTTCGCGAAGGGCGCGCCGATCCGCGCCTTCGCCAATTCGATGACCGGCGCGCATGACCTTTACTGGTATGTGCCCGCCAATTCGCCGATCAAGAGCATGAAGGACGCCGGCGGCCGGTCGATCGCCTATTCGACGCGCGGATCGTCCACCAACATGATCGTGCTCGGCTTCGCCAAGCACTTCGGCATCGACGCCAAGCCCATCGCGGCCGGCAATCCGGCATCCACCTTCACCCAGACCATGTCCGGCCAGATCGACGTCGGATGGGCCTCGCCGCCGTTCGGCGTCGAGGCGATCGAGCAGGGCCGCATCCGCGTCGTCGCCCGCGGCAGCGACGTGCCCTCCTTCCGCGATCAGACGGTGCGCGTGCAGATCGTCAATGCAGCCGCGCTCGAGGCGAAGAAGGACGCGCTCGCGCGCTTCGTGCAGGCCTGGCGCGAGACGATCGCGTGGATGTATGCCGATCCGGCGGCCATCAAGGCCTATGCGGAATGGGTCAACGTGCCCGAAGCGCTCGCCAGGCGCGTTCGCGACGAGTTCTACCCGAAGGAGAACCTCGATCCGGACCGCATCGCCGGCATCGAGCAGGCCGTCACGGATGCGATCGAGCTGAAGTTCCTGTCGGCGCCGCTGACGAAGGAGCAGCTCGACCGCTTCTTCCAGCTGCAGCCCGCGACGAAGTAGCTCCGCGCGCCGCGCCGCGTAGCGGCTCGGGAAGGAGATCCGGCCTTCCTACGCCGGTGCTCTTGGGTCCCCTTTCCTCGCCCCGCGGGCCGGGGACGACCCGTGCGGCGCCGACGGCGCGCGCTCATGGGTTGGTGCGCTAGCGCACGCCGAGGGCTCACGCTGGGGTGCATCAACCCCGCGCCACTCGTGCTAAGCTCGGCGTCCCTCCTCCGCCGACGGGAGCCGGCGGCGCATCCGGGGGAGAGGAAAAATGGCTCGTAGGTTTCGTACTGTCGGAGCGGGGATTCTCGGTCTTCTCCTCGTGTCCGCTCACGCGGAAGCGCAGGGCGTCGGCTGCCTGCTGCAGCCGACCGGCGCGCCGCCGCGGCAGGTGATCCGCTGCGGAGGCGGCCTGACCATCGAAGCAGCCGCCGGCGCCGATTATGCGCTGGTCGATGGTGACAAGGACAAGGTGCCCGATGCGGCGAGCCTGCGCGGCGGCGCCCTTCTCGTCGATGCCCCGGCGCGTTCGGGCAAGCGCGGCTTCCGCATCGACACGCCGCAGGCGATCGCCGCGGTGCGCGGCACGCAATGGGCGGTGGACGTCGCCGCCGGCAAGACCGCCGTGTTCGTGGTGACGGGCCAGGTGTCGGTGCGGCGGGCAGCGGGCGGTCGCGGCGTCAGCTTAGGTGCGGGCGAGGGCGTCGATGTCGGGCCGGGCGCGGCGCCGCTGGAGGTGAAGCGCTGGCCGGCCGAGCGCGCCGCTGCCCTCTTGGCCCGCTTCGGGCGGTGAGCCCGCAGGCGCCGGGGCGGCAACGCCTCGCGGCGGCCGCGGCGGCTCTCCTCGCAGGTCTGTGGGGCGCGTCCGTCGCCGCTCCGCATTGGCGCGGCGACATCTCGCCGCTCGACCGCCTCGAGGCGCCCCTCGCGGATCTGAGATTCCTGATCGGCGGCGAGCGGCCGGGGCCGGACCTCGTCACGATCATCGCGGTCGACGACGAGACGGCGCGGCAGGCCGGAGCCTATCCCCTCCCCCGCGCCGCCCTGGCGCGCCTTGTCGAGCGGGTCGGCCGCGCCCGCCCGAAGGCGATCGCCCTGGACCTGCTCCTGGCCGACCCGGGCCCCGGCGACGGCGACGAGGCGCTCGCCGAGGCTCTGCGACGCGTACCCGTCGTGCTGGCAGCCGCCGCCACCTTCTCGAGCCCGCTCCAGGCGGCCTCGGGCGACGTGCCGGACGGCCTCGAAGCGGTGCCGGTCGCGCAGGACCTGCTCCAGCCGCTGCCGCTTTTCGCCGCGGTCGCGGCGATCGGCACCGTCAATGTCGCGACGGACCGGACGGGCACGCCGCGCCATCTGCCGCTGCTTCTGCGCTGGCAGGACGGGCTCGCCGCGTCGCTGCCGCTGCGGACGGCCGCGGCTGCGCTGGGGCAGGACCCGGTTCTCGAAGCGGATGCGGTCCGGCTCGGCGCTCTGCGCATCCCGACCGACCGCGGCTATCGCTTGCCGCTCCGCTTCTATGGGAAGCGCGGCACGGTGCGCACGGTCAGCGCGGCGCGGGTGCTCGCCGGCGACGTCCCTGATGACGCCTGGACAGACCGGGTCGTGCTCGTCGGCGCCACCGTCACGGGCGGCGGCGACGTCTACCCCTCGCCTTTCGACCCGGTCCTGCCCGGCGTCGAGGTGCTGGCGACCGCGACCGCGCATCTTCTCGCCGGCGACGGTCTCGTCCGCGACCGGCGCGTGCGCGCCGTCGACGCCCTCGTGGCGGTCGGCCTGCCGGTTCTCCTCGTGCTGCTCTTGGCGTGGCACCGGAGCGGCGCCGGCTTCGCCCTCATCGCCGCCGCCGTGCTCGTCTGGATTGCCGTCACGACGGTGGCCTTCCTCAACGGGTTTTGGCTCAGCGCCGG
>DASQLE010000408.1:0-2496 GCA_035630175.1 Beijerinckiaceae bacterium | reverse complement strand
ATCCTGGTCGATTTCGACGATCTCTCCACCGACATCTATTTCCTCCTTTCCGGCGAGGTGCGCGTCCTGATCCGCACGCAGTCCGGCAAGGAGGTGATCCTCGGCGAGATGCGCGGCGGCCAGCTCTTCGGCGAGCTGGCGGCGATCGACGGCGTCAAGCGCTCGGCCAACGTCACCGCCCTGACCCGCGGCGAGGTGGGCATCATGCCGTCGGCCGTGTTCCGCGAACTCGTCTTTGCGTCGCAGCCCGTGGCGGACCGCCTCTTGAGGCTCCTCGCCGGCCGCGTGCGCGAGCTCAACGCCCGGCTCATGGAGCAGGCGGTCCTCGATCTCAGGCACCGGCTTTATTCGGAGCTCCTGCGCATGTCGGCGCCGCGCGCCGGCCACGGCAACGAGCGGGTGGTGACGCCGCCGCCTTTCCATCACGTCCTCGCGGCACGCATCGGCTGCCGCCGCGAGCAGGTGACGCGGGAGTTCACCACCATGGCGGGCGAGGGGCTGGTGGAGCGCACGCGCGGCGCCCTCGTCATCAAGCGTCCGGACGTGTTCGAAGCGCGCGTCGCCGAGGCTTTCCGGGAGGACATCTAGCGGGAAACCGTCTCCCCGTTGGGGAGAGAGGGTAGGGTGAGGGGGAACGCGCTATCCGAAGAGGGCTCTCCCCCTTACTTCGCCCTCGGGCTTGCCTCGTCGGCCAGTTCGCCGACGAGGCTCTCTCCCATCGGGGAGGGATGCGCGATGAACCGTTGCGTCGTTACTCCTGCAGAGGCGGCGAGGGGAAGGAGACCAATCGGAAATTGAGCCACTTGCATGCGCCCGCCCGCGCCGCCGTCGGCGCCGTCCGCCGGTCCTTCGCGCCCTGGCGCGATCCGGCCGCCATCCCCCTGATCCGCCTCGATCATGTCACCAAGCGTTTCGGCCGCATCGCCGCCGTCGACGATCTCAGCCTCGCCATTTTCGAGCGCGAGTTTTTCTGCCTGCTCGGTCCGTCGGGTTGCGGCAAGAGCACCTTGCTGCGGCTCCTCGCCGGCTTCGAGACGCCGACGAGCGGGCGCATCCTGCTGGGGCGCGAGGATCTCACGCCGGTGCCGCCCTACCGGCGGCCCGTGAACATGATGTTCCAATCCTATGCGCTGTTTCCGCACCTGACGGTCGCCGGCAACATCGCCTTCGGCCTCAAGCAGGATCGCCTGCCGAAGGCGGAGATCACGGCCCGCGTCGACGAGATGCTGCGCCTCGTGCAACTCGAGACGCTGGGACACCGCTATCCCGAGCAGCTCTCCGGCGGGCAGCGCCAGCGCGTCGCCCTGGCGCGCGCGCTGGCGAAACGCCCGCGCGTCCTGCTGCTCGACGAGCCGCTCGCCGCGCTCGACAAGAAGCTGCGCGAGGAGACCCAGTTCGAGCTCATGGACCTGCAGGTCCGCCTCGGCACCACCTTCGTGGTCGTGACCCACGACCAGGAGGAGGCCATGACGATGGCCGACCGCATCGGTGTCATGGATGGGGGCCGGCTGGTGCAGGTGGCGACGCCGGCCGAGATCTACGAGCAGCCGCGCACCCGCTTCATCGCCGAATTCGTCGGCGACGTGAACGTGATCGAAGGCCGGGTGACGGGCGGGGAGGCCGGATCGTGGCGGATCGAGACCGCGGCGGCCGCCGCGCCGCTCGTCGTCGACGATCCGGACGAGGATCTGCATGTCGGGCAGGCGGTCGCCGTCGCGGTCCGGCCGGAGAAGATGAGCCTCAGCCGCGAGCCGCCGCGCGAGGGCGCCAACCGGCTCGCCGGCGCGGTTTGGGACATCGCCTATCTCGGCGACTGGACGATCTACCGGGTCAAGCTCGATACGGGCGCCGTTTTGCGCGTCTCGCGCGCCAATGTGAGCCGCTTCGTCGAGGCGCCGGTCACCTGGGACGAACGGGTGCATCTCTCGTTCGCCCCGGACGCGGCCGTTATCCTGACGCGATGACGACCCCTCGCGCCGCACGGGTCGCCGAGCGCATTGGCCGCGCCCTCGTTCCCGGGCTGCCCTTCCTGTGGCTCGTGCTGTTCTTCCTCGTGCCCTTCCTGATCGTCCTCAAGATCAGCCTGTCCGATCCGGCCATAGCGCAGCCACCGTATCGGCCCGCGCTCGCGGTGAGCGCGGGCCTCGAGGGCCTGCGCGCCTTCCTGGCTGGGCTCGACCTCGAGACGTTCCGGACGCTCCTCGCCGACGACCTTTATCTCGGCGCGGCGCTGTCCTCGCTGCGCATCGCGCTCGTTTCGACGGCCATCCTCCTGCTCGTCGGCTATCCGATCGCCTACGCCATGGCGTCGGCGCCGGCGCGGTGGCGCCTGCTCCTCGTGGCGTTCGTCATCCTGCCGTTCTGGACGAGCTTCCTGATCCGCGTCTACGCCTGGATCGGCATCCTCAGGAGCGAAGGCCTGCTCAACCAGGCCCTGCTCGCGCTCGGCGCCATTGCCGAACCCTTGACCCTCCTCAACACGGACACGGCCGTCTA